>CADBOY010000044.1 GCA_902796405.1 uncultured Lachnospiraceae bacterium
AAGCCGGTCCGAAGTAGCAGAACACCTTGCCATCCGGGAAGAAGCCCTTGCTCCAGTCATCGGACCAGAGTTCAGATGTCGTCGTCTCACCAGCATCGACCATCTTCTTCGAGTTGTCAACCCATGCTTTCAGGTTGTCGTCAACAACGACCTTGCCATCCTTAACCCAAGGTCCGGATACGTTGTTGGAATATACACGATACGTATCGTTAACGGTGGAGGTCATCTTGTAGCCCTTGGCAGCCGCCTTCTCAGCGGTAGCCATGAAGGTATCCCAATCCTTCACTGCTTCCTGAACCTTATCCGGATCATCGGTGCCCAGGACATCCTTCGCTGCTGCACGGTTGTAGATCAGACCAGCAGAGCAGGCCTGCCAGGAAGCACCCTTCAGGTTGCCGTTTTCATCCGTAACGATATCTTTCGTGTATTCGTACTGATCCTTCAGATCATCGGCCGTAATTCCAAGGTCTGCCAGGTTCATCGTCACATCGCTGTTGACATACTTCAGAGCGTAGTCTGCTTCCATCAGGAAGAGGTCGGTCTTCTCATCCGCACTCGCATTGGCATTGTCCGGAAGAACCGTATCGAGCTGATTCTGATACGCGTTGTCATCCGTCGGCGTAATCGTCCACTTTACTGTGACATCTCCGATCTTTCCCGTCGTATCATCGACCTTTTCATAGCCGGGATAGTGATCTTCCATACGGGTCTTGAACTCTTCGTTCCATGCCTGAATGTTGAGTACGGAGCCCTCGGTACCTTCTGCTGCCGCCGCTGTGGTGTCAGCGGCGCTGCCGTATGCTGCCATTGGCATCACCATTGCAGCAATTGCGACACTACTGATTAGTCTCGTGATGTTCTTTTTCATTTCTTCCTCCTATTGGTTTTTGTTTATGCTGATTGCAACACCTCGTTGCAATTACGGCCATCTTGAACTCCCCTGATATCCCGGTCCCGGGATGTCACGCAGGAATGCTGGTCTCAGAATATCTCATATTCTCCGGACCGTCTCTCCTTTCAGAAGTTCTCCATTCACCACGATCTCTTCCACGATCTGCGAGTCCTTGTTTTCGATCAGATCCACCAGCTTCTCCGCTGCCCTGGTGCCGATTGTTTCCGCCCCCTGTTTCAGGGTGGTCAGGCGGGGCCGCGTCTCCTGGGAGAGAGGAATGCCATCGTATCCCGTAATGCTCAGATCCTCCGGGATCCGGAATCCCAGACTCTCGAAGAGAGGCCGGCATCCGATCGCCGTATAATCATCCGGGAACATGATTGCCGTTGGCGGATCCGGAAGAGACAGGATTTCCTGGGCGGCCTTCATGGTCCGTCCGACGTCGTGATAGCGTGATTCCTTCTTATAAGTATCCGGAATCTTCAGGCCAAATTCACGAACCGCCTTGTTGAATCCGCTCATCCTTCTCACTGTGACTGAAGTCTTCTCGCCCTGAATGCAGGCGATTCTGCGATGCCCCATCTCTACCAGGTACTTGACCAGATCGTAGTTCCCCTGCACGTTGTTGCTCATCACGCAGCTGTGCGCATCGAACTGGTAATCAATGGTGATCGTCGGGATCTCGCTGTCTACCAAGTTCACAACCTGCGGATTATGAAAATCCACACTTGCGATCAGTACGCCGTCCACTTTCCGGTACCGGCAGTGAGACAGGAAGGAATTTCCTCCTACTCTGCCGCCGATGAAGGTAATGTCATAGCCGTGGCTTTCCAGCTCATTCTTCGCACTGTTGAGGATGTGGGAAAAATACTCATGTGTCAGTCCGCACGCCGTCTCATCTTCAAAGACGATGCCTATATTGTAGGAGCGATTGGTCTTCAGCACACGGGCTGCCGCATCCGGCAGATAGTTCATGTCCCAGGCGATTTTTCTGATTCTTTCCGCTGTCTCCGCTCCTACATCGCCATAGCCATTCAAGGCCTTTGACACGGTAGAAGTGGATACCCCGGCTGCTTTTGCGATATCCTTAATTGTTTTCATCTGTCTCTCTGTATCGAAATCGTTTTCGTGATTCCAATATAATACTGTCATTTTTCTTTGTCAATATGTATTTTTCAACTATTTCAAAAAAAATAATTAGCGTTATTCTATTCCATTTTTCCTCAATACCCCCTATAATGGACTGTAATTCATGCAATATAACGAAAACGTGTTCGCCAGTGTTCTTCACCAGCTGTGTTACTCTTCTCATCATAACCAGTATAACAGGAGGTATTTTTCATGAAATACGGTCATTTTGACGATGCCGCCAAAGAATATATTATTGAAACGCCTCAGACTCCTCTGCCCTGGATCAACTATCTGGGATCCCGGGATTTCTTCAGTCTGATCTCCAATACCGCAGGCGGATATTCCTTCTACAAGGATGCCAAGCTTCTGCGCATCACCCGCTACCGGTACAATAACTGCCCTGCCGATCAGGGCGGCCGCTACTATTATATCAAAGATGGAGACACCATCTGGAATCCAGGCTGGCAGCCGGTCCAGACTCCGCTTGACAGCTATGAGTGCCGCCATGGCCTTGGCTATACCAGAATCACCGGACGGAAAAATGCGGTGAAGGCGGA
>CADBOY010000045.1 GCA_902796405.1 uncultured Lachnospiraceae bacterium
ATTTGCTGACATTTTTAATCCTCCTCAATATATCTGACGGTAAAAACCGCCTGATACCGATATCGTTTTGTTGTTGTGTCTGTAAAATCGTAATCCGCCCCTGCCGCATAGATAACAGGACCGGTGTTAATATCCCGCATCGCCCAGCATACTTCATCCGAAAGCCTGGCCGCATCTGCTTTGCGCTTTGCCCATGACTGGATCGCGAAAGTAGCTGACAAATGACCATTGCCAAGATACTGAGCCCCTGTTTTCTCGATGGTGATAAAGGTATCTGGCATCGGTGAAGGCGTTTCCATAGAAACAGGGATCTCCGGGAACTTTCCCTTGATATAGTTGTAAATTGTTGTTTCTATCATGTTCCCAACGCTTTCAGCAGAGTATTGTTTTTCAAGTTATCCTGTCTTGCCTCTTTTGTTTCGGCGTTCACGGCATACGCGATTCTTTCCGGATACTGTCTCGTGGTGACCTCATATCCATCACCCGCCCGTGAAGCAATAGCATCCGCCTGCTCTTTACACGCGGCCGCGATCTCATCGCTCTTCAGCAGTTCTTTAATACCGTCCGAATTTAACTTGAGCTCGACAATGCTCTTACTCATACCGCTCAACCTTTACCTCTTTATTCCAGCGAAGCGGGGTATTCACATCCGTATACTGAATCGGTATTCCGAATGTTCTCCACCGTCTGCCGTAGAACTCCACGGTTGTATCTTCCCAGCTGTGCTCATCGCCCTTCGGGATGGATAGCGTATAAGCCGCCATCTTCCCATACAGCGACATATTATTCACGTTTTGCTCGGACGTTGTCGGCTGGATCAGCACGTCATTTACTTCAATAGGGGATTCTGAGTATATGGATTCTCCGTACTCATCCGTCCCTGTCTGCGTTTTCTCATACAGCTTTACAGTTTCTCCGACAATCATATAAGCTCCACATTCGTGACAAGCTGCCCGGAAAGTCCCAGCATCTCCCATTCGGATTTTCGAATAAAAATCCCGCCGCCTGGCATAAGCGGTGTAAAGCTCTGTGAATAGGGCCCGGCTGTCTGTGTAATCTGAGAGGCTGCTTCCGCTGTGGTTGAGGCATTCAGAGCACGGAGAACCGCCCGGACGGATACCTCTTTGGCAATGCTCTTCAGATCTTCATCATCCTCCAAAAGAGCGTCAAAATCTTTCCCGTATTTCTTGGCTCTCCTCCGGATAATGGCTGCCGTGGACTCAAGAAGCAGGCTTGTCTTCTCCATTTCATCCGATGTCAATTCTCTTCCGAGTTTGATCACGTCATCCACAGTTGCATAAGTCGTCATCTTGCACTCTTTCTGCCCGGCTTCCGGATGCGTTTAGCCGAATCAGCTTCCTCGTGAGCATCTTCCGGCGGCTTCGCATTTTCAGCAGGCTCCCAGTTGCCTCCGATAATTTCAGAGGCAGCCGCGATTTCCTGCCCGGTTATCTTGTTGCGGTAGATCAAGTCGTAGCTCCGGCAATACGCGCGAACGCCGCAGGATCGAGGATTCCCCAGCCGATGTAGGTCTCTGCGCGAAGGTAAACCTGATTGTAGTTCTTCAGGTCTTTCCCTGTGCCATCCGGATCGCCGTACTGGATCATTTCAACCGGGATATCCTTTGCATAGCCCCACTTGAATGCGTTCTGGAAGTCGCCGAGAATCACATAGTCCTTTGCCGTTCCAAAAGCTACTGTAGAGTTAACATCGCAAGGAACACCGTTCAGAGCAGACGGATTTCCGCCGAGGGAGAACTCCGGAAACTGGCGGACGCCATTTTCCTTTACATTCCCGAGCGCCGCTCCAAAAGCCTTGGAAAATGCATAACCAGTGTTGTCATACTCGCCCAGCGCTGCGATTGCATCATTGAGATTGCTCTCCTCCGTGCCGGCAGCATAGGTGATCTTTGTCACCCCGGTATTTGTATCAAAGCTGTTCGTGCCGATCAGCGTAGAAGTCTTGGAATCTCTCGGATTGATGCCGTGCATACACATGATATCAAGGCCCCTCGCAACCTTCTTGGCATAGCCGTCAGCAAACTGAGAAAGAATATCAAGCTGCTCTTCCTCCGATGCATACAGAAATTCATCGGAAATTCGCGCACCATATTCCACCTTCAGCGGCTGGATAACTACCGGCGCTACTGTCACGCCGCCGGCCGGCTTCTGGCCGCCCTCTGCGACAATGTTAACTTCGGAATCCATGGAAAATGTCATTACCTGAGAGCCATTGAAGGCAATCGGTGTCTGCGCGCAGAGTTTTGCAATCGAGCTCTTGCCCTTTACCTTGGTATACATGTCCGTTACAAGTTCAGCCGGGAACAGTGTTCCCTTTTCCAGTACTGTTGCCATTATTCATTTCCTCCATTCATTTTGTGCAGCATCTGCTTCAGAGCTGCCTTTTTACTGTCGGTTTCGGATACATCCGGTTCCGGTGAAGCCATCGGCTGCTTAGCCTGCGGCTTCCAGATTCCCTTCAGGCTCTCCGCGTCCTTTCTGATATCGTCTTCTGTTTCGCCTCTGAGCCTTGAAGCCATCTCATAAGGGAGCCCAGATCCAAGTGCCACTCTCGTTTTTACCGAGTCGATCTCGTATGTGTGCACCTTCTTCTCCAGATCAGCCATTTTCTGGTCATACCCTTTGTACTTTTCTGCTGCATCCGCATTCGCTTTCTGTGCGGCTGCAAGCTGATTGGTAAGATCCGCATTCGAGGCTTTCAGATCATCGTAATCCGCATACTTTTTTGAAACGGTTTCCTTCTCCCGCTTCAGGCGGTCTCCGATAATTCTGTCAAGCTCCTCCTGTGTTGTAATCGGTGTAAAATCACTCATTTTTATTCCTTTCACCCTATTTGCCGGTAGGTCCCCGTAAAAAAAGCACCTTTTCAGGTGCTTAATAACTGACTAGTCGTCTTGCCTTATCTTTTGACTCAGCCGCTGCCCAATGCGCAAGAGCTATGCTGTCGAGCAGTGCCACTTCATATTCCGGATTGATGGCTTTATAGCCGAATCCGCCGCCGGATCCAATGGCACGGTGTTCACAGTTCGTGACTACATCCGTCAGTGACGGCTGATCTCTGTGCAGCAGTGTCTGATCAAACACGGCTTGCTCAAATTCAGCAAAAGACTTGATGACATCTGCTACCTTCGGAAGGATTGGACGTTTCATGTGGTTTTCCTTCATCAGGTCAACCAGTATCTTCTGGCCATTCTGCCC
>CADBOY010000046.1 GCA_902796405.1 uncultured Lachnospiraceae bacterium
CACATGTGCGTGGAGCGCCGGAGAACCGTCATCTACATGTCGGAAACTCTCCCGCCGGAGGTGAAGAAAGTCGTCCGGACCTACTGCTTCGGACGAAATGCAGACCTTCGCGAGATCCCGGAGAAAGACGGTGTCACCGACATCGACGCAATGAAAGGCGCGCTGGACGATTCCGCAGCGTGCGTTCTGTTCGCACAGCCGAATTACTACGGCAATCTCGAGCCCGCACAGGAAATCACAGACGCCGCTCATGAAGCAGGCGCCAAGGTGATCATGAGCTGCGAGCCTACCTCTCTCGCCCTGCTGAAGACCCCCGCCGAATACGGCGCGGACATCGCGATCGGCGAGGGACAGCCTCTCGGCATGCCTCTCTCCTGGGGCGGCCCGTATCTCGGATACATGGCCTCCACGAAAGCTCTCATGCGCCGGCTCCCCGGCCGGATCGTCGGCGAGACCGTCGACACGAACGGCAGGCGGGCATTTGTCCTGACGCTTCAGGCCCGTGAGCAGCATATCAAGAGAGAAAAAGCCTCGAGCAACATCTGCTCGAACGAAGCACTCTGCGCCCTGACCGCATCGGTCTATCTGGCTGCGGTCGGACCCGACGGTCTGCGGGAAGTGGCGGATCAGAGCACGTCCAAGGCGCACTACCTGCAGAAGAAGCTGGCGGAGGCCGGCCTCGCGCTTGCCTGGGACCGCCCGTACTTCGCTGAGTTCGTGACAGTCTGCGAGGAGAGGAAGGCCGAAGCCGTACTCGCGGCGCTGGATGAGAAAGGCATTCTGGGCGGACTTCCGCTCGGAGGCGGCCGCATCCTTTGGTGCTGCACAGAGAAGAACGCGAGGGCGCAACTGGATGAAGCCGCTGAAATCGTAAAGGAGGTGCTGGCATGAAACTCCTCATGGAAGAAAGCCGGGAAGGAAGGCACCTCTCCCTGTTCCCGAAGATGGATGTTCCGGAGGTACTGCCGCCGGAAGAGGACCGCAGAGCCGAAGCGCCGGATCTTCCGCAGCTCTCGGAGATCCAGCTCTCCCGCCATTATTCGAAGCTCGACCGCCGTTCTCATGGCGTCAATGACGGTTTTTATCCGCTCGGCTCCTGCACGATGAAGTATAACCCCGCCGTCAACGAAGAGACCGCGGCGCTGCCCGGATTCGGCGCAGTGCACCCGCTGCAGGATGAGAAATCCGTGCAGGGCTGTCTGCAGGTGCTCGGCGAGCTCGGCACCCGCCTTGCCGCCATCACCGGCATGCAGACATTCACATTTCAGCCCGCGGCCGGAGCGCACGGCGAGTTCACCGGTCTGCTGCTGATCAAGGCTTATCATAAGAGCCGCGGCGACAGTGCGCGCACGAAGATCATCGTCCCCGACTCCGCCCACGGCACCAACCCGGCCTCCGCCGCCATGGCAGGCTACGACGTCGTGAACATCCCTTCCAGCGAAGACGGATGCGTCGACATTGATGCGCTACGCGCTGCGGTCGGCCCCGACACGGCAGGCCTCATGCTGACAAATCCGAACACGGTCGGTCTGTTCGACCGCAACATCCTTACGATCACGAAGATCGTTCACGAGGCTGGCGGTCTGTGCTATTATGACGGCGCGAACCTGAACGCCATCATGGGCATTGTGCGCCCTGGCGATATGGGCTTTGACGTCATGCACCTGAATCTGCACAAGACATTTTCCACGCCGCACGGAGGCGGCGGCCCGGGCAGCGGTCCCGTCGGATGCAAGGATTTCCTCGCGAAGTTCCTGCCCGGCGAAGTCGTCGTGAAGGGGGCGGACGGAACGTATCACATGGAGAAGCCGGAGGCATCGATCGGCAGCATGCGGTCGTTCCACGGGAACTTCCTCGTCGCGGTGCGTGCGCTGACCTACCTGCTGATGCTCGGGCGCGAGGGCGTTCCGAAGGCAGCGGCAAATGCTGTCCTGAACGCCAACTACATGCGTGTGAAGCTCGCGGATGTCTACCCGGTCGCCTACAACGTGACATGCATGCACGAATTTGTTCTCAGCCTGAAGAAGCTGAAAAGCGAAACCGGCGTGTCCGCGCTCGACGCGGCGAAGGGACTGCTCGACTACGGAATTCACCCGCCGACGATGTATTTCCCGCTGATTGTCCATGAGGCGCTCATGATCGAGCCGACGGAGACCGAAACGCGTGAGACGCTCGATGAGGCGATTCAGGCGCTGCGCGAGATCAACGACCTGGCGCACACCGATCCGGATGCCCTGCACTCCGCACCGCATCACGCCGCCATCACGCGGCCGGACGAGGTACAGGCAGCACGCCATCCGAAGCTGCGCTGGACGCGAGAAGAATAAGCTTTACAATGCATTCCGTACAGCCGCCGCTCGTATCTGAAGCTGCGCTGGACGCGAGAAGAATAAGACAGGACTGAAGATTTCTGCCGCGAACCGGCTTCCCGGCTCCGCGGCAGAGTCTTTCTTACCGGGCGCACCGCGCCAGAGAGCCGCTTATGATCCGCCATACCTTTCTTTACACCGCACCGGCAGACAGTGTACTTCCGTACCGCAACCTCGCGCGGGAGGAACTGTTCCTGCATCACCTGACAGAGGGCAGCGCCCTGCTCTATCTGTGGCAGAACCAGAATACGGTCGTGATCGGCCGCAATCAGAACGGCTACCGGGAGTGCCGCGTCAGCCTCCTCGAATCCGAGGGCGGACACCTCGCCAGGCGCCTCTCCGGGGGCGGCGCTGTCTTTCACGACCTCGGCAACCTCAATTACACGATCCTGACGCATCGGTCGGATTTCAACGTGCCACGGCAGACGGAGACCATCCTCCGCGCCGTGCGGCGCTTCGGAATCGATGCGGAGGTGACCGGCCGCAACGACATCGCCGTCGGCGGCCGCAAGTTTTCCGGAAATGCCTACTATCTCTCGAAGGCGATGTGCTATCAGCACGGAACGCTGCTCGTGAAGGTAGATCCCGAACGGATTGGCCGCTATCTGTCGGTATCCCGGGAAAAGCTCGCATCAAAGGGCGTCCGGTCGGTGGCGTCCCGCGTGACCGGGCTTGCGGACTACTGCTCCTCTCTCACCGTCCCCGACCTCGTGGCGGCGATTGCGGAGGAGTTCGCCGCAGAGTACGGAAGCTGGACCCGCCGGCTCTCCGAAGAGGACCTCGCCGGCGAGGAACTGGAGCAGCTGACGAAGCAATACGCCTCGGATGCCTGGCGCTACGGGGAGACATTCCCGTTTCGCGATGAAATCACGCACCGATTTTCCTGGGGCAGCGTTCAGCTGCTTCTCCAGGTGAAGGAGGGGCGGATATCCGGCGTCAAGCTCTACACCGACTCCCTCGACACGAAGCTGGCCGGGCTCTGTGAGAGCGCCCTGGACGGGATCCCGATGCGTCCGCCGGATATTGAGTCGGCGCTCCGGCTGGCGGCAGAAAATGCCCGCACGATGGGGAATTCCGAGACGGCTGCAGAGCTGGAGGACATCCGGCAGCTCCTGCGGCAGGAACTGTGATACCAGGGCAAAGGCCGAATCCGGCGACATCTGCCAGCTCCTGCAGCAGGAACAGTAATGCCCGATAGCGGCTGAGTTCGGAGGACATCCGGCAGCTCCTGCAGTTGGAACTGTGATACCGGAACAATATGGAGGAACGGACATGTATGATCTGATCATTATCGGCGGCGGCCCCGCTGGATACACCGCGGCGTTCGAGGCGGCCCGGTCGGGGCTGAACACCGCGCTCATCGAGAAAGGAACCCTGGGCGGCACCTGCCTGCACAGCGGATGCATCCCGACCAAGACTCTTCTGCACACGGCAGAACTCTACCGGGAGGTGAAAAACGGCGCTCCGGTCGGCCTCGAAGCGGACGGGCTCCGCGTGAACATGAACACGCTGCAGGCCTACAAGAACGAGGTCATCGCGAAGCTCACGGACGGCATCCGCTCGCAGCTTTCGCGCGCGAAGGTCACTCTGATCGAAGGCACGGCGCGCGTTGCCGGATCCGGCCGCGTCGAGGTTCAGAAAGCGGACGGTTCTTCGGAAATTTTTGAAGCGAAGAACATCCTGATCGCCTGCGGATCGGAACCTTCCCGGATTCCTGTGGAAGGGCTCGACCTTCCCGGCGTCATGAATTCCACCGCCATGCTGGACTGCGGCACCATTCCCGGGCGTCTCGTCATCATCGGCGGCGGCGTGATCGGCATGGAATTTGCCGCGCTCTACTCGTCTCTCGGCACGCAGGTAACGGTCATCGAAGCGCTTCCCCGGATTCTCTCGAATCTGGATAAGGACTTCGCGCAGAACCTGAAGCTGATTCTGAAGAAGCAGGGCGTAGAGATTCACACGTCCGCTTCTCTGAAGAAAGTCGAGCAGCGGGATGGTGCGCTTGTGTGCCACTACGAGGAGAAGGATGCCACACGCGAGGCAGCGGGAGATCTCGTTCTCGTCGCCGTCGGGAGACGTCCTGCCACGAAGGATCTGTTCTCCGAAGAAGCCGGCATCCGCACCGAGCGCGGGCGGATTCTCGTGAATGAAACATACGAGACGAATCTTCCCGGTGTATACGCGGCCGGCGACGCGATCGGCGGCATTCAGCTCGCTCACGTCGCAGAAGCGGAGGCGATCAACGCAGTGGCTGCCATCTGCGGGAAACCGGCACCGATCCGGACTGACACTGTTCCCTCCTGCGTCTACACGAGCCCGGAGATCGCCAGCGTCGGAATCACGGCTGACGAGGCAAAGCAGGCCGGGCAGAAGGTGAAAGTCCACCGCTACGTCATGGCAGCAAACGGCAAGACCGTGCTGACCCGGCAGGAGCGCAGCTTCCTGAAGGTCATCACGGACGAGGAAACCGGAAAAATCGTCGGCGCCCAGATGATGTGCGCCCGCGCGACCGATATGATCGGTGAGCTCGCGGACTGCATCAATGAGGGGCGGACTCTGGACAGTCTCGTGAAGACGATCCGTCCTCATCCGACCTTCAACGAAAGCCTCTGGGAACTCGCAAAGAACGAGAGAGCCTGAGTATCACATCACTCTCCTTTCCTTCGACGAAAGCCCCTGGGAACTCGCGAAGAACGAGAGAGCCTGAGTATCACGGCATCCTCCTTTCCTCCGACGAAACTCCCTGGGAGCTTACGAAGGACGAGAGAGCCTGAATATCAAGACATCCTCCACTGGGCGCTGCCCCCGGCGCCCGCAGATATGCTAAAACGCGCATGCGCGGCGAAGAATGCCCACTTCGCTGCCCATGCGCGTTCTTATATATGCTCTGTATCATCAAGCATGCCGGCGAACGGAATTTCCGGCTTCACGCAATGCGTGTTATGATTCATCCTCTGTATCATCACGGCTGGCGCTGCCATGACAAGGCTTTGGCTGTGATACCTCGCTGCAGATCTGCATCTGTCCTCGGCTGCCGGATTCTCAGATTTCCCGCACTTCGGTTGCGATCCGCTCCCGGAACATCCTGTCGTGCTCCACAAAGATCATGGTCGGTTCGTCAATCAGCAGAAAATGTTCCTGGTTCAGAAACGTCGTCTTGCCCCGCCCGTTCCGCCCGACGAGACCGAGTTTCCAGTCGCTGTCAATCTGAAGGTCACATGTTCAAAGATGTTGTCATAGCTTCCGGGATAGGCAAATGTCAGATTCTCTACTTTGATCAAGGACAAGGTTCTGTCTTCTCTCCTCCTGCCGTAAAATCGCAGGAAACAGTCGCCGGACTGCCATCCGGATCTGTTTTTCTTCCTTGCTTATGCATGTTTCTATTTTTATCTCTTTTCCGCGAACCGCGCTTCTCCGGCCTCGCGAATGCCACCATTATACAGCAGAACACGGGATTGTCCACGGGAATTTCCCGTGCGATGGTGGGTGGTTTTCCTGGCCTGCACCGGTAACGTCCTGATCAGAGGGAAACCGAAGAAGGCATTTAGCGCGCCGCGCTTTTCTTCCTCCGCTTTCCTTGACACTTCCGGGCGGGTCTTGCTATAATGAAGAAACGGATTTTCTCCGGGAAATGCCCGGCGGAAGATCTCATCAGACAGCCATAAAGTTTCCGCGCAGCCGGGGAGTTAGCGGTGCCCTGTACCTGCAATCCGCTATAGCAGGGGTGATATTCTGCCGAGGA
>CADBOY010000047.1 GCA_902796405.1 uncultured Lachnospiraceae bacterium
CATGGTGGTCATGCCGAAGAACAGGATGCCGAAACCGACAAGCAGCATGGAAATGTTCTTGGATTTGCGCTTCTTCGCAATGAGGTTGATCGCGGCGCCGATGAGAATCAGGATTGGCGCGAAGCTGGACGGCTTGAGCATCGTGAGGATGAAGCTGCTGCCATCGACATCGCCGAGCCGGAGGATCTGCCCGGTCACGGTAGACCCGATGTTGGCGCCAAAGACCACCGGCAGCGCCTGCACGAGCCGCATCATGCCGGCGTTGACAAAGCCGATGACGGTGACACTGGTGGCGGCAGAACTCTGGATGACGGCGGTGACGGCAGTTCCGAGCAGCAGGCCCTTCCAGCGGTTGCTGGTGAGGCTTTCCAGGATGTGTTCCATGCGGGCGCCCGCCAGACGCTCGATTGCCTTCGCCAGCATGTCCATGCCATACAGAAACATGCCGATTCCAGCGAACAATGGCAGGATGTCAAAAAAAGTCACTGATTTTCTCCCCTCTGTATTTGCAGAAATATTACATGCACTTTACAAACGCTTTCATTATATCCGATCTCGTGGCGGAAAAAAAGTATGGGTTGAAGAAGGCCAGGACACTCTGCGCTGACGGAAAGAGGCCCCGAAGGAGTGCAGCGGATTACAGAAAATGCCGGTGCTCTGCGCTGTCTGCGGGAGGGGGACGGCGTGACTCTCTGCCTAACTTTTCATTGAAGGAATCTTGTGATAGAATTGAAAATAACATGATGTGACTGCCTGCGCTAAGCGGCGGTCCTGCCGCGGTTCTCGGAGCACGTTATGAATTATGTAGTGATGGATCTGGAGTGGAATCAATGCCCGCAGGGGAAGGCGAGAGAGAATCCCCGTATCCCGTTCGAGATCGTTGAGATCGGCGCGATCCGGCTGAATGAAAATCTGGAAGAGACGGGTACATTCCACGAGGTGATCCGGCCGCTGGTCTATCACAGGCTGCATTTCCGGACGCAGGAGGTCATTCACATCTCGCAGGAAGAGTTCGATCACGCGAGAACCTTCTCCCCGGTGGTGCGCGATTTCCTCGCGTGGTGCGGAGAGGATGTCCGTTTTGTGACGTGGGGGAGCCTGGATCTGCTCGAGCTGCAGCGCAATATGGATTATTACCGGATTTCCAATCCATTCCCTCTTCCCCTGTTCTACTCCGATCTCCAGAAGATGTACAGTATTGAATTCGATGACGGCAAGAGTCGCTGCGCTCTGGAGGACGCCGTGGAAGCACTCCAGATTCCGAAGAGCCGGCCATTTCACCGGGCGCTGGATGATACCTTTTACACCGCGGAAGTCATGAAACGGATGGATCTGAATCAGGTGGGGCAGTACCAGTCCATCGATTACTACCGCCTGCCGCAGAAGAAAGAGGAAGAGATCTGGTGCGACTTTGGAACTTATCTGAAGTATGTGTCCAGGGTCTTTCCGAACAAGGAAGCGGCGATGCGGGATAAGACGGCGACGTCCATGCGGTGCAGCAAGTGCGGACTTCCCGTCTGGCGCAAGGTGCGCTGGTTTTCCTCAGGAGGCAGTGTCTACCTGTCCCTGGTGCAGTGCCCCCGCCATGGGTATATGAAGGGGAAGATCCGATTGAAGAAGGCGTGCGGAGGCGGCATCTTTGTCGTGAAGACGATTAAACCAGCCGATGAAGATACGGCAAGGCGGCTTCGGGAGAAGAAGGAGAAGGTTCGCAGCCACCGGAAGGACCGAAGGCAGAGACAGAAGGAGGCCGAGAAGAACACCGCCTGATACCGGCGGAACGGCCGGGTGATGGGAGGAATTGGGTGAGAATTCAGAAGGAAGAGGCAGACCGAATCAGAATCATCCGAACGGATCCGGGCGGAGACAGCCGAGCGGGGAAATGGCGCCTGTCTGCTGTCCGGACCGGCGCTGCCCTTGCGGCCGCCTGCCTGCTGACAGCAGCCGCTTTTCTGTTTCCGGGAAGAACACAGGCCGCATCCTACGGGAGCTTCGCGGAAGCAGCGGCGGCATCTTCGAGCAGTTCTCCTGATGGCACTTCGTTCAGTCCGAAGATCCGGCAGACCAGTTCCGGTATCCGGTCTCTGCGGTCAGCCGCGCTGGGCTCCGGTTCCCGGTACCGGTTCCTGCAGGGAAGCTGCACCACCGGCAAATACGGATATTTTCTGCTGGGCGACAAGGAGTATCGTCCATACTGTGCTCTGGTGAAGGTGCGGCTGTCGGACTGGAAGATTATGAAAGTCCGCCGGCATCTGAAGCTGTATCATGGGAATGATATGACCTATGATACAAAGAGGAAGAAACTGGTGGTTGTGCACGGGTCGGGCGACGCGAAGGGGCTGTCGCTGATTGACACGAAGACCCTGAAGATCGAGCAGACCGTGCATATCGATACCGGCATCCATGGCGTGGCATATTCGGCGTCGTACGACCGGTACGTGACAGCGTCGGGAGACAGCATCCAGATCCGTGACTCAAACTGGAACAGGGAGAGCTCATTTGCCACGGCGAGGCTGGCAGGATATACCAGACAGGGCATCGACTGCGAGGATTCCTGCATTTATGTCCTGCAGAGCAATCTGACGAAGAAGCGGACGAGAATCCTGATCTACGGATGGGATGGAGCCTGGATTCACACAAGTTATCTGAAGGGCGCACTCGAGGGGGAGAGCCTGTTTCATGTCGGTCACCGCTTCGTTCTGTCCTATAATACTGGAAGCTATCTGGGAGGCAGGATCTACGAGACCGCACTGCGGCGCTATTACATTGTTCGCTACTCGCCGGGCAGCGGCAGAGGAAAACAGGTTGTGCGCGCAGCCAGCACGGACAGCCGGCTCTACGTGAAAAGATGCGGATACAAAAAGACCGGGTATCAATTCAACGGGTGGACGATTACCCGCCGGAGCACCGGGAAGACGCTGTGCCGGAACCGCCGGACGAAGGCCTGGCAGTGGGTGAAGCTCAGTCTGCAGAATTCGGATTCGGACTGGCAGCCGTACCGGATCCGGGGGGGAAGAAAGATCCGTGCGCTCACGCCGGACTGTGGTGAGTGTGTTGTCCTGACCGCGCAGTGGAAGAAGAAAACATAAGAACAGCGGCGGCAGAGGAGGTATCCCTGCCGCCGCCATTCTTATCGCTTCATGTGATACCCCTTCTTCCGGCGGCGCTTCCTGCGATGTTCGCCGGGCAGATGATAGGCATTGTGATGCCGGTGTGCCGGCCGCCGGATTCGGACGAAGATCAGGCGGAGAATCAGGATCAGAAGAACGAGAAGAAGGAGGAAAATCAGAGCCGATGCTCCAGAATGATTCCGGATGAAAAGGAAGATGGTGCCGGAGGGCCCTCCCTGCTTTGCGTGCTGATCCACCCAGGACCGCAGGGCGGAAATCGGCGCCAGGCTGGCGATCCGCCGAAGACTGTTCTTTCCGGAGGACGCAGCCTCTGCCGTGGTGGCCGTCTCGGCAGACGAAGAGGCAGATGCGGCGGCAGCTGGATCCTGCAAGAGAAGAGCGGTTCCCAGTTCCGATCCTTTGTGAGAGTAGTGAATCCGGCCGACGGAATTGGCGGAACCGGCCTGCCCGGCCACCGTGACGCCGGTCTGAAGAGGATTGTCATAGAGCTCGACCGTAGCCGTGAGTCCGGCGAAATCCATGCTGCGCGGCAGGGTGAGCCATTCGTCGTCTGGAATATACGTACCGGCGGGAAGCGAAACGGGGCTGCCGTCGCTGCCTGTGAGTTCCGGGGATTCCGAAGCGCTGATGTTGATGGTGCTGAAGTTGTTGAATCCGTAATCGAGAAGTGAGACGGTATCGCGGTAGTGCGTTCCGGAGCAGCCCATGACGACGCAGATCAGCGTCTCATCGTTCCGCTGCGCACAGGTGACCAGCGTGTTGCCGGTCTGAGTGGTATAGCCGGTTTTGCCGGCGATAGCTCCCTCATAGTGATCTCCGCCCTGTTTTACGAGCTTGTGCTTCTGCGCGATCACGAGAGGCTCACTGTGCTTGTTTGTGGCGGGAATGGTGTAAGTAGTGTGTGATTCGATCTCAAGAAAATCCTTGTTTTTTAGAAGTTCCCGCGTGATCAGCGCCATGTCGCGGCAGGTTGTTACGTGCTGATCGTCATTCAGGCCGGATGGGTTAGTGAAGTGAGTTCCGGTGCATCCCAGCTGCTCGGCGCGCTGGTTCATGAGATCCGCAAAGGCTTCAATGGAACCGGAAATGTGCTCGGCAAGGGCCTGAGCGACCTCATTGGCTGAGGCAAGAAGGAGGGCGTAGAGACAGTCCCGCACCGAGAGTTGTTCTCCCTCGGTTCTTGCGATGCTGGTGGCGCCTTCTTCCAGCTCATGTGTGGCGCGGTAAGAGAAGGTTACCGTATCGTCCAGGGAGCAGTTTTCCAGAGTCAGCAGTGCGGTCATGAGCTTGGTGATGCTCGCCGGGTGACACTGCTCGGTGTCATTCTTCGCGTACAGGATGACGCCGGTATTGGCCTCCATGAGAATGGCATAATTCGTTTCCAGCTCTGGCGCAGCCGGCCAGTCGGGAACGGAGGTAAGGTCCGTCGGTGAGGTATCGGCACCTGCGGCAAATGCGGTCGCCGCGCCGGATACGGCGAGAAGCAGCGCCAGCAGCAGAGCCGTCAGACGGAAAATGTGCTGTTGTTTCATTGTCGGATATTAAACTCCTTTACATGCCGCGAAGACCGGCAGCCACAGACTTGTGCTGCTTGCTATTTCCCATGGCAGCTGATAGAATGAACGTGTGCCGGGACTGGCAGGCCGGGTTCGCTGTAATATAATGAAGAAAGACAGTGAATGACTACCCTGCATCATACACCGAAATCACCCGTATGTCAAAAAATGTGGGAAAAAGCGGGCAAATATCCCCACTTTTCCGGGTAAAACAGGAAGAAATGACCGGTAAAATCCCATTTACCTGCCGAACCGGGCCGAAATCGGCTGATGCGTAACGCAGCCGGTGCCGAAAGGGCAGCAGCGTGCTGTTTCGGGACGGGACAGGCGACGCGGGAGACCGTTCTGCAGCGCACAGGAGTGAGCATGAGACTAAAGAATATCCCCGGAGCGGGGGAAAAGGTGGCCGCAAGCCGATTTGCGGTGACGGAGCCGGAGACCATGCGAGGAAAGTGGCAGACCCTCTTCGCCGCACCGCAGCCGATTCATCTGGAGATTGGCATGGGCAAGGGGCATTTCCTGGCGGAGATGGCGCAGCTTCATCCGAAGATCAATTACATCGGGCTGGAGAAATATTCCAGTGTCCTGATTCGCGCAGTAGAAAAGCAGGAGGAACTGCAGCTGCCAAACCTGATCCTCATACAGGCCGATGCGGAAGGGCTGCCGGATGACTTCGCAGAGGGAGAAGTGGAGCGGATCTATCTGAATTTCTCCGATCCGTGGCCGAAAGACCGCCACGCGAAACGGCGCCTTACATCGAGCCGCTTCCTGGAGCGGTATGATCAGGTTCTGGTGCACGGCGGCATTCTTGAATTCAAGACCGACAATCTTCCGCTGTTTGAGTTCTCTCTGGACTCGGTCCGGGAGCACGGCTGGGAGATCCTGGAGGAGACGCGGGATCTTCATCACAGTGCGATGGCAGAGGGAAATGTCATGACCGAGTATGAAGAGAAGTTCTCGAAGCTCGGAAGCAAAATCTGCAAATTGGTCGTCCGCAGGCCGTAGATGGCGAACGCCGATGGAACGCTGCAGCCGGAAGAATGAGGAGATATGCACGCATTGCTGCCGGCTGCCATTGGGCATGAATGCCGGAGACCGTGGCTGCAGGGCGAAGAGATGAACCACTCACTGCTGCGTGCCGCCGTTCGGGCTGAATGCCGAAGGACCGTGGCTGCAGAGTGGACAGATAAGGAGGATATACATATGGTAGAAACGATTACAGATCAGAATTTCGCGGAGAAGGTAGAGAATTCCGAACTGCCGGTGCTGGTAGACTTCTATGCGGACTGGTGCGGTCCGTGCCGCATGATGGCCCCCGCAGTGGAGAAGATGGCAGAGGTATTTGATGGCCAGATCGTCGTAGGCAAGCTGAACGTCGATGACAACATGGACACAGCGGAGCGCTATGGGGTTCGGTCGATTCCCTACATCGCCGTCCTCAAGAAGGGGAAGGTGGCCGGCTCTCAGCTGGGAGCTACCGGAGAAGAAGCACTGGAGGCCATGATCCGCAAGGCAATTGCTGAGTAAGGCACTCGATGAGACATCGGTGCGCCGGACAGCGGCTGGCGCGGTGAAGGGACACAATCTGTTCATGATTCTATGCGCCTGGACGCTGATGCGGTCTTTACCGTAGTCGGCGTCAGCGTGGACACGCCGGGCAGGAAAAACGTTATGAAGGACGTGATCTCCGCCTGCCTGGCGCAGTCATTTTCTCCATGCTGAAGATACCGCTGTGAAGCATTGTGCTGAAGATAGGAATGAATCTGCACCGTGATCGGCATTCCTGAAAAAATAATTCGTATTTCTGAAAAAAAGTACTTGCAATCTGTACAGAAGCAGAGTATACTACCATTTGTTCGGTGAAAACACCAACGAATAAGCGCCATTAGCTCAGCTGGCAGAGCACCTGACTCTTAATCAGGGTGTCCAGGGTTCGAACCCCTGATGGCGCACGCGGAAGTCCAGGGCTTAACCATTTGGTAGGTTTTGGGCTTTTATTTTTGCCATTTTGCACCGCGGGAAACCGCGGCGTTTTTTTTGCCCTGATTGCTGAGGGAAACCATAGCGCTATTTTTATCGTGATTGCCGCAGGAAACCGCGGCGCTTTTTGTCTCTTTTGCCGTGTGCGGACGGTGGCGTGAACACATCTTCATATATTATAATGGAAGTAATGAGAAAAAGAAGATTCGGATTCACAGCCCGGGACCAGGTATTGGTCCGTGTGGGGCAGGAAAGACAAGGAGGTGTCCCGGCGGAGAATGGCAGATGCGTCAGATGGGATGACAGATATGTGCTGTGAATGCAGGCCGGGCTGGGATGACAGATATGTATTGAGCCCAGACTGGGCCGGAATGCTGCAGGAAGCATGCGGAGAAGCGAAAGTGCGTTAATTAAGTTGACAGGTGCATTCCGTGAATGCAGGCCAAACCGGAATACTTCGGAAAGCGGGCGGAGAAAGGATGGGGTATGAATTTTATATTTTGGCTGATTTTCCTTGGATTCATTCTGTATGTGATGGGGAGAAGCAAAAAGAAGACGAAACAAACTTCCGGTCAGAGAAGCCAGAAAGCTTATACGGCGTATGGATCCGCGAATCGGTCCGTCAATTCGTCCGCCAATGGGTCCGCGGGCGGGGCAGCTGGCCGGGCTCGCGGCAAGGAGGCGAAGAAACTCCGGGAAGAACAGGAGAACGCCCGGGCTGAGCAGATGCTCGGGTACTGCAGCAGCGATGCCCCCGATGCGCGCGGCATTACGTTCCGGAATCTGCCGCCGGGCACCGATGAACTGAGCGTCCTGATCCGCGCGAATGCTCAGCGCGAGAAGGAACTGGAGAGCTCAATGCATCAGGAAGCCGCTGAGGCGGAAGCGGAAGCGCGAGCATCTCAGAGGCAATAAAATCGGCGGTAAGAACGCCGCATAGGCAATGGATCGCGAAGAAGGAGAGAGGATAAAGGGTTCTCTCTCCTTTGACCTATATAAAATTTATTGAGATATTCCCAATATTCGGTATAGAAAGAATGGAGAAAATGCACTGGTATCGCCATCGGGCAACCGGACGAAATTACTCGTTTCATTTGCCCAAATACGTAATATTGTGGCAATCCCCGAAAAGAAAAGACAGACACTGCTTTCCAAAAATAATATTATTCCCGTTTTTCCTTCATTGTCCGGATTTTGAGACCCTAACAATGAATTGACTTTCGCTTTCCCGGGTGTAAAATATTCAAGGACTGCCAGTAAGGCAGAATTATGGCAGGAGGATTGGTTTATGGATGAGATTCTGAGCAAGCTCTCTGAGATTGAAGAGTCGGCCAATCACATCATGGACCGCACAGCGGAACAGAAAAACCGCTATGCGGAGGAGATGAAGCAGAAGACCGAGGAATTCGACCGGCAGATGCAGGAAGAGGCGGAGAAGGAAGTGGCCAAGGTCCGCAGCCAGCTGGAACAGCAGAGGCAGGAGGATCTTGCCGCGGTGCAGCGTTCCACGGAGGAACAGATCCAGGCACTGGAGGAAGGCTATGAGAAGGAGCACACCATCCTGGCCAAGCGTCTGATGAAGCAGATCGCAGAGGGATAACGCGATGGGAAGTCTTCTGACATACAGCGGCATCGTGACCAAGCTGCGCGCCATGCAGAGCCAGCTGATCACCGATGACGAATACCAGAAAATATCGGAGTTCCAGTCTATGAGCGATCTGGTGGGATTCCTGCAGAGACGGCCGGCCTACCGGCCGATTCTTGCTTCGCTCGAGACGGATTACCGCCGGAAAGATGTGGAGCAGCTTCTGACTTACTCCATTTACGCCGGGTTCGAGAGAATCTATAAATTCGCGAACCGGGAGCAGAGAGCCTTCATGGATATCTACTTCAAACGGTATGAGGTCTCCATGCTCAAGCGCTGTTTCCGGCTCGCGTTGGATCACCGGGCACATGTTTTTGAACTGGAGGGCTTTGAGAAATTCTTCCGGCGCCATTCCAGGCTGAACATCGACCGTCTGCAGAACGCATATTCCATGCCGGAGCTCGTTGAGGCACTGAAGGGATCCGAGTATTACTCGGTCCTGAAGCCGCTGCTGGAGAATCCGAAGGCGACCTTGTTCGACTACGAGACCGCGATCGATCATTATTATTTCGCACTGATCTGGAAAGCATGCCCGAAGCTCTGCAGCGGCGGAGATCTCACGGCGCTCTCGAATGCGTATGGTGCGAAGTTCGACATGATCAATCTGAACTGGATCTACCGGGCAAGGCGCTATTACAGCATGAAACCCGCCGACGTCTATGAGATGCTGATTCCGGCCGGGCACAAGCTGTCCCGGCGTGAGGTCCGGAAGATGGTGGAGGCCTCCTCATCAGAGGAATTCTCGCAGATCCTCGGGCAAACCTATTACGCCAGGAAGTTTCCGGATCTGTCGACGAAGACCATTGAGGCCATGTATATCCGGATTCTCAAGACGACGCTGCGGCGTGAAGCGCAGAAGCATCCCAACTCCGTGACAGCGATCTATTCCTATCTTTATCAGAAGGAACATGAAGTGGACCGCCTGATCACGGCGCTCGAATGCATCCGCTACGGACTGGAGCCGGCGGTGACATATCAATACATTTTGAAACAGTAACAGGGGAACTGGCAAATGATTGAGAAAATGAAGTTTTTGAGCATTACCGGTCCGAAGGAGGATATTGACCGTGTTGTCGATCAGTATCTGACGAAGTACCCGATCCATCTGGAGAATGCTCTGTCCGAACTCTCATCGGTTCAGTCGCTGTATCCTTACATGGAGGTCAATCCCTACAAGGACTGGCTGACCAAGGCGAAAAGCTACGCCAGGAAGGTGGACAGGACCCTGATCGGTCCGCACAGAGACCTTTCAATCGAGGAAGCAGTGGATGTGATCCAGGAGACGGACGGCCTGGTAGGCGAACAGGAGAAGAAGAGAGATCAGATCAAAGAGGAACTGAAGAAGACGAAGGATCTGCTGAACAAGATCGAACCGTTCCGCACGATTCCGTTCGATATCGCGAAGATTCTGAAGTTCCGTTTCATCCGGTACCGGTTCGGCCGGATTCCGAAGGAGAATTACCGGAAATTCGAGAGATTTGTCTATGATACCTCGAATGTCATATTCTACCGGTGCCAGACGGATGCGGACTATGTCTGGGGAATTTACTTTATCCCCGCTCCGCAGAAGGACAAGGCGGATGCCGTGCTCGCCTCCATGCATTTTGAGAGAGTCTATCTCCCGGATTCCTATGAAGGCACCGCGGCGGAGGCATATGACCGCCTGAAAAAGAAGTGCAAGAGCCTGAGCAGGAAACAGAAGGCAGCGACAGATGAGATCCGGAAGCTGATCAATCATCGCGGCGGAGACATCCTCGCGGCGAGAAACCGTCTCGAGAGCATGACCTACAACTTCGATGTCCGGAAGCTGGCCGCCTGCACGAAGGAGAAGCGGAACACGTTCTACATCCTCTGCGGATGGATGACGGAGCGGGATGCGGATGCGTTCCAGCAGGCCATCTCCGACGATGAGCGGGTTTACTGCATTGTGGAGGATCCGGATGCCGAAGGGACGTTCATGACGCCGCCGACGAAGCTGAAGAATCCCGGAATCTTCCGGCCGTTTGAGTCGCTGATCCGGATGTACGGTCTTCCCTCGTATCATGAGATTGATCCGACCATCTTTGTCGCTCTGACCTACGCGTTCATCTTCGGCGCGATGTTCGGAGACCTGGGTCAGGGACTCTGCCTGATCGCGATCGGAATGATCCTCTACAGGAAGAACGTTCACAAGAACCTCGGTGCTGTCATGTCGTGCGCGGGAATCTTCTCCTCGTTCTTCGGCGTGATGTTCGGCAGCTTCTTCGGATTCGAGAATCTGATCTCGCCGGTGTGGCTGCGCCCGAAGGAAGCGATGACGAAGCTGCCGCTGATCGGCAATCTGAACACCGTGTTTATCGTGGCAATTGCGTTCGGTATGTTCCTGATCCTGACAACGATGGTGTTCCACATCATCAACGCGGTGAAGGCGCATGAACCGGGAGATGAGTGGTTTGATACGAACGGTCTCGCGGGTCTCTGCTTTTACGGCATTCTCACGATTCTGATCTTCCGCTATATGAGCGGACATTCGATTCCGCCCCGCGGTGTCTGCGTGCTGCTGATCGTCGCTCCGCTGCTGGTCGTTGCACTCAAGGAACCGCTGTCCAACCTCATCACGGGGCAGCGTCCGCTGATCAGCACGAGCGTCGGCATGTATATTGTGGAGACGTTCTTCGAGATGTTCGAGACCTTGCTTTCGTTCTTCTCGAACACCCTGTCCTTCGTTCGAATCGGCGCGTTCGCCGTCAGCCATGCGGCCATGATGGAGGTCGTCCTGATGCTTGCCGGTGCGGAGAACGGGGCAATGCCGAACTGGGCCGTGGTGGTCATCGGCAATATCTTCGTCATTGGTCTGGAGGGACTGATCGTTGGCATCCAGGTACTCCGTCTGGAGTATTACGAGATGTTCAGCCGGTTCTACAAGGGCGATGGACGGGCGTTCAAGCCGTTCGGGAAAAAACTGAAGGCCGTCGAGTGACGCACCGCAGTTTGATATAAAATCAGTAAAAAGCAGCAATCTGGAAAGCAATCTGGAATACGAAAGATAACAGGAGGATTCCAATGAATACGTATGTAATGATCGCCCTTGTGGCAGCTCTGGTTCTCAGCTTCATCCTTCCCTGGGGAACATTTCTCCGCGGAGAGCGTTCCCGCGGCCGCTACAAGACGTCGCTGGCCGTCAATTGCTTCACGTTCTTCGGCCTGCTGATTCTGTCGGCAGTTGTTCTGTTCTCCGGCAGCTCCACGGCGATGGCCGCAGAGGAGACGGCAGCCAGCAGCGGTCTTTCCACTGGCCTTGCCTACATCGGCGCAGCACTGGTTACCGGTATGTCCTGCATCGGCGGCGGTATCGCCGTTGCGAGCGCAGCAAGCGCGGCACTGGGCGCGATCAGTGAAGACTCCAGTATCCTTGGTAAGTCCCTGATCTTCGTCGGACTGGCTGAAGGTGTCTGCCTGTACGGACTGATCATCTCCTTCATGATTCTCGGCCAGGTCTGATCCCGGCGCGGAGGCGATGGGAATGAAGATGTTTTTGATCACGGACAACTCCGACACGCTGACGGGCATGCGTCTTGCCGGTGTCGAAGGTGTCATGGTCCAGACGAGGGAAGAGCTGGAACAGGCGCTCAGTCAGGCCATTGAGGATCCGGAGAATGGTATCATCCTGCTGATGGAGAAATTCGGCAAAGAATTCCCGGATCTCATTGATGAAGTCCGGCTGAAGAGAAAGCTGCCGCTGCTCATCGAGATCCCCGACCGCCACGGAACGGGCCGGAAGCCCGATTTCATCACTTCCTATGTCAATGAGGCCATCGGCCTGAAGCTGTAAACCGCCGTCCGGAGGCCGATGGCGTGGCCGGATGGCCGGACGCACGGCCCGGAGATATGACGGAGGCAGACAGCCGGTGATACGCCGGCCCGGATTAGATAGGACAAAGGGTATGACGATAGAAGAAAAACTGGAGAATTTCTATAATGTCTCGATGGAGGATGCGAGAGAAGAGAGCGCCAGAGATCTGGAGCAGTACCGTGCTTCTCTCGATAAGGTATTTGCCCAGCACCAGGCAGAGGCCCGGCAGAATCTGGAGAATGCCATCGAGACCGAGCGGACGGAGAGCGCCCAGAAGAGCAACATGGAGATCTCCCGGGAGCAGATGGAGATGAAGAGGCGCGTCAGCGCACGGGAAAATGAACTGACCGAGAAGATCTTCGCGGAGACCAGCCAGCTTCTGGAAGAATACCGGAAGACCCCGGAGTACTGCAGCAGCCTGGTGAAGCAAATCCGCGATGCCTGTGAGTTCGCGAAGGGGGAGCCGCTCCGCATGTACATTGATGCGGCAGATGAGGCGCTTCTTCCTGAGCTCCTGAAGGCGGCTGACGGCCGCTGCGAAGTCATGATATCGAAAGAGAGCTTCGGCGGCGGAACGAGAGGCGTTCTTCACTCGATGAATATCCTGATCGACAATTCCTTTAAGAAGAAATTCGGCGAACTCAGAGCTGATTTCAAGCTGAGCCATGAGCTGTAACAGCGGGGAAATGTCTGACAGAGAGGAAACAGGAAGCAATGGCTAAGACTGGAGTAATATACGGGATTAATGGGCCGGTCATCTACCTGAAGGGCAACACCGGCTTTGAGATGTCGGAGATGGTCTACGTCGGCAAGGATAAGCTGGTCGGCGAGGTCATCCGGCTGAATAAAGACACAACAACCATTCAGTGCTTCGAAGAGACCACGGGACTTGCGCCTGGAGAGATCGTGGAGGCGACCGGTGATGCCGTGTCTGTCGTCCTCGGCCCTGGAATCCTGCACAATATCTTTGATGGTATTGAGCGGCCGCTGAGTGAGATCGCCGCGAAGTCCGGCAAATACATCACCCGAGGTGTCAGTGTGGATTCTCTTGACACCCACAAAAAATGGAAGACCCATGTGACGGTGAAGCCGGGCCAGCAGGTGACCGGCGGAACGATCATTGCGGAGGTTCCTGAGACGAGTGCCATCACGCACCGCTCGATGGTGCCGCCGAATCTGTCTGGTGAGATTGTCAGCGTGGTGGCGGATGGGGAATATACCATCACGGAGCCGATCGCTGTGCTTCGCCAGGCAGATGGGACGGAGACGGAGCTGAAGCTGGCGCAGAAGTGGCCGATCCGGATACCGAGACCGGCAGAGAAACGGTTCCCGGCATCAGCACCGCTGGTGACCGGACAGAGAATCCTCGACACGCTGTTCCCGATTGCCAAGGGCGGAACGGCGGCCATTCCCGGCGGATTCGGCACCGGAAAGACGATGACGCAGCACCAGATTGCCAAGTGGGCCGACGCGGACATCATCATATACATTGGCTGCGGCGAGCGCGGCAACGAGATGACGCAGGTTCTTGAAGAGTTCGGGCAGCTGAAGGATCCGAGAACCGGCAGCCTCCTGATGGAGAGAACCGCGCTGATTGCCAACACGTCGAACATGCCGGTGGCTGCCCGTGAGGCATCGATTTACACGGGCGTGACGCTCGCCGAGTACTACCGCGATATGGGATATGACGTCGCCATCATGGCGGACTCAACGTCCCGATGGGCGGAGGCGCTGCGTGAGCTGTCCGGCCGTCTGGAGGAAATGCCGGCGGAGGAAGGTTTCCCAGCCTATCTGGCATCCCGGCTTTCTGCCTTCTACGAGCGAGCCGGTCACATGCAGAACCTGAACGGGACCGAAGGATCGGTTTCGATCATCGGTGCGGTCTCCCCGCAGGGCGGTGATTTCTCCGAGCCGGTCACACAGAATACCAAGCGGTTCGTCCGTTGCTTCTGGGGACTGGACAAGGGACTCGCCTACGCGCGGCACTATCCGGCCATCCACTGGCTGACCAGCTACAGTGAGTACCTGGGGGATCTTGCGCCCTGGTACAAGAACAACGTATCTCCGAAATTCGTGGATGACCGCAACCAGCTGGTTGCCATTCTGAACACGGAGAGCAGTCTGATGGAGATCGTCAAGCTGATCGGCAGCGATGTTCTTCCGGATGATCAGAAGCTGGTCCTTCAGATCGCGAAAGTAATTCGTGTCGGATTCCTGCAGCAGAACGCCTTCCATCCGGAGGATACCTGTGTCCCGATGAAGAAGCAGTTCCTGATGATGGAGACCATTCTGCATCTGTACCGCAAGTCACGCGAGCTCGTCGCGATGGGGCAGCCGATGTCGGTGCTGCTGGAAGATCCGATCTTTGATAAGGTCACTTCGATCAAGTACGACGTGCCGAACGACCATCTGGAGATGTTTGACGATTACAACAAGGCCATCGACAAGTTCTATGATGACGTCCTGGCCCGCAATGCGTGATAAGGGGGCGGAAGATGTCTATTGAATATCTGGGACTCAGTGAGATCAACGGTCCCCTGGTAGTGCTGGAAGGCGTGAGAAATGCCTTCTCCGAAGAGATCGTGGAATTCACGGTCAATGGAAGTGAGAAGAAGCTCGGCCGGATTATTGCGCTGTATGAAGATAAAGCGATCATTCAGGTCTTCGAGGGCACGGATAATATGTCGCTGGTCAACACGCACACCCAGCTCACCGGCCATCCGATGGAAGTGGCTCTATCACCGGATATCCTAGGAAGAACATTCAACGGAATCGGCCAGCCGATTGACGGCCTGGGGAATATTCCTTCGGATATCCGCCGTAACATCAATGGACTGCCGCTGAATCCGGTTGCCCGGGAGTATCCGAGAAACTTCATTCAGACTGGTATCTCCGCCATCGATGGGCTGACGACGCTGATCCGTGGACAGAAGCTTCCGATCTTCTCGGGAGATGGTCTGCCGCACAACCAGCTGGCCGCACAGATCGTCCGGCAGGCTTCCCTGGGTGATGGATCCAATGAGAAATTCGCCATCGTCTTTGCGGCGATGGGAGTAAAATACGATGTCGCAGAGTATTTCCGCCGGACCTTTGAGGAGAGCGGAGCCTCCGATCATGTGGTCATGTTCCTCAACCTCGCGAATGACCCGGTTGTCGAGCGTCTGATCACGCCGAAGGTGGCGCTGACCGCCGCGGAATATCTGGCATTTGAATGCCACATGCACATTCTGGTGATCATGACCGATATTACTTCCTTCGCGGAGGCAATGCGTGAGGTCTCTTCGTCCAAGGGCGAGATTCCTTCCCGTAAGGGCTACCCTGGCTATCTCTACTCGGAGCTGGCCACGCTGTATGAGCGCGCCGGTATCGTGCAGGGAGTCGAGGGATCGGTGACGCAGATCCCGATTCTGACCATGCCGAACGATGATATCACGCACCCGATTCCGGATCTGACGGGATATATTACGGAAGGTCAGATTGTTCTGGACCGCTCGCTGAACGGTCAGGCGATCTATCCGCCGATCAATGTGCTGCCGTCACTGTCCCGTCTGATGAAGGATGGTATCGGCGAGGGCTATACCCGTGAAGACCATCAGGATGTGGCGAATCAGCTGTTCTCCTGCTATGCGAAGGTAGGTGACGCGCGGGCGCTGGCCTCCGTCATCGGTGAAGATGAGCTCTCTCCGATCGATAAGAAATATCTGAAGTTCGGGGAGCGGTTTGAGCATGAGTTTGTTGGTCAGGGACAGTCAGAGAACCGGACCATTCAGCAGACGCTGAATCTTGGCTGGGAACTCCTTGGCATGCTGCCGAAAGAGGAGCTTGACCGGGTGGATACGAAGATCCTGGACAAGTACTATCAGCCGGCGGAAGAGAAGAAGGAATGAGAGCGGGGCTGGCTTCAGGCACCCGGAAACGCGGTGGAGCTGGAGCCGGCGCCTGTTTTCAGGAAGAATGATCCGGGATGAGGAGGTGATCGCGTGGATCTGAATACCGTACCTACCAAGGGAAATCTGATCGCGGCGAAGAATTCTCTGAAGCTGGCCAGACAAGGCTATGAGCTGATGGACAAGAAGCGGAATATCCTGATGCGGGAGCTGATGAACCTGATCGATGAGGCCAAGGACATTCAGGGGCAGATCGATACGACATTCCGCAGTGCGTATCTGGCACTGCAGACGGCAGATATTGAGCACGGCATCAACATGGTCCAGCAGATCTCGCACTCTGTGCCGGTGGAGGAATCCGTACGGATCAAGACGCGGAGCATCATGGGAACGGAGATTCCTCTTGCTCAGATTGATCCTGTCATGACGATGCCGACGTATGGTTTCTACAGTACGCGGCATAGTCTGGATGAGGCGCGGGAAGCGTTCGAGAAGGTTAAGAATCTGACGGTCCGGCTGTCGACGGTGGAGAATTCTGCTTACCGTCTTGCTGCGAACATCAAGAAGACGCAGAAGCGTGCTAACGCGCTGAAGAATATTACGATTCCGTATTACCAGGCTCTGGTGAAGACCATCGGGGATGCTCTGGAAGAGAAAGAGCGTGAGGAATTCACGAGACTGAAGGTCATCAAGAGAATGCAGGGTAGAGCTTGAGGCCGCGGGTATCTGCGAGTTGCATGAGTATTTCCCGGTAGTTGTGGGAAAGCTCTTCGGGCAGGGCACAAGGTCTCCGTGGTGCGGCTGCTTCGCAGCATGCACTCGGAGGACCTGTGCCCTGCTCTTTTATTGCTGGTGCCTGAGCCAGGAGATTGGTGCGGCCGTGGATATCTGCGAGCTTCAGATGACGAGCTGGAGGAGGCCGGCGGACCACTGGAGATGTTTTCTTAGACCTTTGAGCAGAGCTGGTAAATCCCGTTTTTTCAGGTATTTGATAATTTCCAGGTGTTGCAGCGTGCTTTCCCGAACGTCATTCAGCGCGGCGATGGAGAGTGACTGGTAGCGGCGCAGGTTGGAGTCATTGTCTGCGACAATTTTCTTGATGTAATTGTTGGTGCAGCGGTCTACCAGGAGCAGGTGGAAATCCCAGTCGAGATTGGAGAATTCGCCTTGCCCGGGATGCTCGCCGCGGTCACAGGCATCCAGCTCCTTCTTGAATTTTCTCTCATAATCGGCGATCTCTTCACTGGGGATCCGGTAGATGGATGTTTTTACTGCCTGCAGCTCCAGGAGGCAGCGGACTTCATACAGGTCCTGCATATCCTTGGTGGAGAGCTGTTTCACACAGGCGCCGATGCCGTTCCTTACCTCTACAAATCCTTCACAGGAGAGAACGCGGAGCGCTTCCCGGATCGGTGTCCGGCTCATATTCAGTTCAGATGCCAGTTTCCCCTCGCTGAGGACATCTCCCGGGACAATCTGACCGGAACAGATGCGGTCTTTGATGACGTTGTATGCCTGCTCGGACAGACTGGTTTTTCGCTTTGTGTCAAACATTCTTATACCTTCGGATCTTTCAGAGTGATTCTTCGTTTGTGTCAAACATTCCTATTCATTTGAATGGCAGCGGTCGGTTCCTTTGCTGACCTGTACTGAAAAAAGTATAGCATAACGAAAGTTCTCCTGCCAATAGGCGGTGCCCGAAGAGGCGGAGAAAAATCAGGACTTCGTCTGGTTTGCCGCACGGACCGGACACACAAGCATGCCCTGGGAGACTGTTTGCCGCGTACCGCGGCTCGTGCTGACTGGAGGCAAAGCAGGGTGCGGACTTTTGGCGCATACCGGCCAGACGGCATGCACGGCTTTTATCACGGGCAGACAGCCTGTATACGGCATGATAAAATCATGGCAGAAGCTGTATTTTCAGATGAACAGGCTGCTTGCGCCCGGATGAAATAATGTCCAGTCTTGTCATGATTTTCGCACAATGCTATGGTTACATCAGAATAGCCGGTGTGAGAATCCTGACCCCTGAGAGCTCCGCATAACCGGCCAGAGTGCGGAAGAGAAGGGCAGAGGTATTTTCCGGTTTGATGCGGAAGAAATGGAGTGAAGGTCATGAAACTGACGGACGAACAGAAGGCGATGCTGGACGGCAAATACGGAGAAGGTGCCGCCTACGCGATGAAGATTCAGGTCGGCATCGGAGAGTGCTTTGACGCAGAGCGGATGGTTCCGATCAAGAGGGCTCATGTGGCGCTGAGCAATCAGGACGGGGATCTGTGGTTTGCGGAGAAGATGGTCGGCTATGGCGCGAAGTGCCGTGTGGCGCCGACGGTCAATCCCGGATTCTGCCTGGAGCACTTTGCCGCTGCTTCGAAGCATCCAGTGAATGCGGAGGATGCCGATCATATGCGCCGTACGGATAATGCGTACCGCACTCTTGGTGCGGTGCTTTCCTATAACTGTACGCCGTACATCGCGACGAACGTTCCGAATTTCGGCGAAGTCTGCGCATTTTCTGAGTCGAGCGCGACTCCTTATGTGAACTCGGTCTGGGGCGCCCGCTCCAACCGGGAGAGCGCCAACAGTGCGCTCTGTGCAGCAATCACCGGATTTGTTCCGGAATACGGTCTTCTTCTTGATGAAAACCGGAAGGGGAATATTGTGGTTCATGTCGAGGCAGACATGAAGAGCGCTTATGAGTATCATCTGCTTGGTATGATGGGAGAGAAGATTGGCGAGGGCATCCCTGTGTTTGTGGGACTGCCTCATACGATCCGCCCGGAGGCTCTCCGGAATCTCGGCGCGCAGCTGAACACATCCGGAGCCTATGGAATGTATCACATCGTGGGATGCACGCCGGAGGCTCCGACGCTGGAGGCTGCGCTCGGCGGAAAGGCACCGGACCGCGAAGTTGTGATCACGGACAAGGATCTCAAGGAATTCGAGGAAGAGTTCAGCGATGAGATGAAGGGCAACCGGATTGATTTTGCGATGTTTGGCTGCCCGCATTTCACGCTGGAAGAGGCGATGTACATTGCCAGACGCATCGAAGGGAAGAAACTGGCCGTTCCGATGTACATTCTGGTGTCAAGCCACACGGTGCAGATGGCAGAGCGAATGGGAATCATGGACATTCTGACTGCAGCCGGTGCGGAGCTGATCGGAGATACCTGCCCGGATCAGCCGTGCTGGCATTACCTGAAGGGAAAGGTCGGAATCACGGAATCTCCGAAGTGCGCATACTATCCGCGCCGGAGAAACCTTCATTTTGTGATTCGGGATCTGGACACCTGCATCGATGCAGCATTGACGGGAGAGGTGAGATAAATGGCACAGAGATTCGCATGTCATAAGATATCCGAGGGAAAGGCGACGGCCGAGTCGATCCTCTCGCCGGAGCGTATTATGTTCTACCAGGTTCGTCCGGAAGACGGCATGATGGAGGAGAAGGATCATGCCATCGAGGGGGAGATCATCGCAAAGAAGGTTCTGATCTTTCCCGGCGGAAAGGGAAGCAGCGTGGTGCAGCAGGACGGCCTGTATCACCTGGATCAGTTCCACAACATGCCGGCAGCGCTGATCGTAAAGAATCCGGATCCGGTGCTGGTTGCGGGAGCGATCATCATGCAGATTCCGATGGTAGACCGCCTGCCGGAGGAATTCTATGAGGCAGTGAGAGACGGACAGACGATCACGGTCAATGCGGATGAAGGGTATGTGGAGATCGAGGACTGAAATAAATTTTGAATATTGACCAATATAAGCGCCGGAGCACGTGCCCCGGCGCTTATATTCTGCAGGCGAGGAGACTGGCCGGTCTCTGTCTGCTCATGATATTCGCATACTGCGTAACAGCTTTTTTTCGGCACATTCTGCGCCGTGCTGCCCCTGTCTGCCCATGATAATCGTATACTGCGGAACAGGATATGAACAAAGCGATAGGATCAGTGAATGATATGTTTAGTCCTGCTCTTTTTCCCACACCTTCCCCTCGTCCAGTCCCCAGGCTTTGAAGAGGCGGTTGTAGAAGGAAGGCCGTGCGAAGTCATACTCCATGCCGACCTGGAAAGAGCTGTGCGGCATCTGCATCTTGTTCAGGCTTTCCAGTCCTTTGGTAAATTCTGCCAGACGGGCCTGAGGTATGGAGAGGATAATATCGTCTTCGCTTGTCGCTGCCCGGGAAAAATCTCCGGGATCCGGTATCGACACACGGTATTCTCCTTTGGTTATGCAGGGAATGATGCCCCACACACAGGAATCGATGGCATCGAATTCCGTTTTCATCGTTGTTCCGGTCTGCGTTTTAATTCCCATCAGAATGGTTCGAAGTTCCGCATTCCGGCAATTGATTACCACAACATCCGGTTCAAATTCCGCATGATGAAGAGGTGCCGTCAGGATTCCTTTATAGATACCGGTAGGCAGATGCGGGATGCTCTCAAGAAACGCGGCGCCGGCATCTGGATCTTCGATTCCGATCACAGGCCGGAGCTCCTGAAAGGCTGCGCTCCCCTTCTCCAAC
>CADBOY010000048.1 GCA_902796405.1 uncultured Lachnospiraceae bacterium
AACCCCCGCCTCCCCGGCCACGGCCTTGGCCAGCAGCGTCTTGCCGGTTCCGGGCGGCCCGACGAGCAGAGCTCCCTTCGGAAGCTTCGCGCCGATCTCCGAATATTTGCCAGGATTGTGCAGGAAATCGACGATCTCCACGAGAGATTCCTTGGCCTCATCCTCGCCGGCGACATCAGCGAATGTAACACCGGTTTCCTTCTGCATGTACATCTTCGCGTTGCTCCGGCCGACGCCCATGATGCCGCCACCGGCACCGGCGCCGCCGCGCCGCATTGCGTACATGAAAATGCCCCAGACCAGAAGAACCGGGATCATATAGACCAGAAGCTCCACCAGCCAGGATGTCCGCTCCACCACAGTGCCTTCCAGTGTGATGCCGCGGCGGACCAGGATATTCTTCACCTCATCAGCTTCGTCACCTACGAGGGCGGAATAATACTCCACGGTCTCTCCATCGCCCGCTTTCGGCTTCACTTCAACGGAAATCCGCCGGTATGATTCATCGATCTTGACTTTCTGAACATCGCCGGTCCGGATCATCTCCATAAATTCATTGTAGCTCAGCTCTGTCGCGTTCGCATTGGCATAAAGACGGCTGAACATGGAGATGGCAAAAAGCGTAATCAGAGTGATCAGAACCAGGGCCATAATGCTGGGGCCGCGGCGCTGATTGTTCTGCTGATTATTATTGTTATTATCCATTCTCGTCTCCATTCCCTGTGCCTCCACCGCGGTCTTTCCGCGGAAGGGCAGAGTCTTTTCCCATTATAATTAGGCCCCTGTTTAAAATCAAGAAACGCGTATGAATCTTTTCGGAAGCGGGTCTGAAATTTTTATGTCTTCATCTGGATTTTTCAGTGCCTGTGATGTATAATCTTGACCATGTGAGAACTGTACAGCCGGGATCCGATGCGGCGCCTGTGCGGCCACCGCGGTACAATCACAGACTCCCGCACTGAACAGTTCGTTTTTGTATTAATCCGCTGTAAGACGTGCAGTCTGTGTCATGCACATGGATACACCTGAGAATCAAACCATTCATATCACGAAGGAGGAAAACATGCCGGTTAAGTATGTATTTGTCATGGGCGGCGTTGTGTCCGGCCTGGGCAAGGGAATCACGGCCGCGTCACTGGGACGTCTTCTGAAGGCCCGTGGTTACAAGGTCACGATGCAGAAATTCGATCCTTACATCAACATCGATCCCGGCACAATGAATCCCGTCCAGCACGGCGAAGTTTTCGTCACGGATGACGGCGCTGAGACCGACCTCGATCTTGGCCACTATGAGCGTTTTATCGATGAAAGCCTGACCAAAAACTCCAACGTGACTTCCGGGAAAGTGTACTGGGAAGTCCTCTCCCGGGAGCGCCGCGGCGATTTCGGCGGAGGCACCGTGCAGGTCATCCCGCACATCACCAACGAGATCAAACGGCGCATCTACATCAATGACAATGCCTCGGACACCGAGATTGCGATCATCGAAGTCGGCGGAACGGTGGGCGACATCGAAAGCCAGCCATTTATCGAAGCCATCCGTCAGTTCATGCATGAGGTCGGCCCGAGCAACGCCATGCTGATTCTCGTGACGCTGATCCCTTATCTGAAGGCATCCGGTGAGCTGAAAACCAAGCCCACCCAGTCCGCCGTCAAGGATCTTCAGGGCATGGGAATTCAGCCGGATGTCATCGTCTGCCGCACCGAGCATCCTATCAATCAGGGAATCCGCGACAAGATCTCGCTGTTCTGCAGCGTCCCTGTCTCTCATGTCATCCAGAACCTGGATTACCCGATTCTGTATGAGATTCCGCTTGCTCTCGAGAAGGAGCATCTGGCAGAGGTAGCCTGCGAATGCCTGCATCTTCCGAGCCCGGAGCCCGATCTGAAAGAATGGGAAGCCATGGTGGAAGCCTGGAAGAACCGCACGAAGGATGTCAGCATCGCCCTGGTCGGCAAATACACCGCCCTGCATGATGCCTATATCAGTGTCGTCGAGGCGCTGAAGCACGCCGGATGCGCCAATGGCTCCCGCGTCTTCATCAAGTGGATCGAGTCTGAGGATGTCACGCCGGAGACCGTGAACGATCTGCTGGGAGACGTATCCGGAGTACTGATTCCCGGAGGCTTCGGCTCCCGCGGCATCGAGGGAATGATCACCGCTATCCGCTATGCCAGAGAAAACCGCATTCCGCTTCTCGGTCTCTGCCTTGGCATGCAGATGTCGATTGTGGAATTCGCCCGCGACGTGATCGGATTCGAGGATGCCCAGAGCGTGGAATTCAATCCGGAAACCACTCATCCTCTCATCCATCTGATGCCGGACCAGAACGGTGTCACCGACATCGGCGGAACGCTCCGCCTGGGATCTTATCCCTGTCATCTGGACAAGACTTCCAAGGCCTACGAGCTCTATGGAGAGGAACTCATTCATGAGCGTCACCGCCACAGATATGAGGTGAATAATGACTACCGCGACGTTCTTGTGGCGAATGGCATGAAACTCTCCGGTATCTCGCCCGATGGCCGCATTGTCGAGATGATCGAGCTGCCGGATCATCCGTTCTTCCTGGGAACGCAGGCACATCCGGAGCTCAAGAGCCGTCCGAACCGGCCTCATCCGCTGTTCCTTGGATTTGTCAAGGCGGCGCTCAAGGCGCAGGAAGATTCCGAGCGCGAATGATTCTTCTGCAGCAAATAGTACAGGAAATGACGTGTACGGACAGTCCACCGGCTCGGGCTGAAGAAACCAGCCATTCTCCGGCTCTTCCCGAATAAAATAACTGAGTAGATGTAAAAACACCGGCCGGTGCTCCGTCAAGGAGCCCGGCCGGTGTTCTTTGTTGTCTTTCTGCTGCTGTCTCGCTGCTGCGACCGATAGCGCGGCGCCCTGAAATTCCGCTGCAATCGTAGGCGCGCAAGCCCGGTTGCAACTTGCTTCCCGAATCGACACGCTGCGCTATGGCAGATGACGTTCGGCGTCGCAGGATCTGCTTACAGCTCGCTTCCCGAATCGTCACACTAAGCTATGGCAGATGGCGATCGGCAGCGCGGGATCTGCTTACAGCTCGCAACTTCCGACGGTACGGGGGAATGGAATCACGTCACGGATATTGCCCATTCCGGTCAGATACATGACGCAGCGCTCGAATCCCAGTCCAAACCCGGCGTGCCGGACCGTGCCGTAACGCCGCAGATCCAGATAGAACTGATACTGCTCTTCCTTCATCCCCAGTTCCTGCATGCGGGCAAGCAGCCGTTCGTAATTCTCCTCTCTCTGGCTTCCCCCGATGATCTCGCCAATGCCCGGAACCAGGCAGTCCATCGCCGCCACCGTCTTTCCGTCATCGTTCTGCTTCATATAGAATGCCTTGATCTCCTTCGGATAATCTGTGACGAACACCGGCCTCTTGAAGATCTTCTCCGTCAGGAATCTCTCGTGCTCTGTCGCCAGATCACAGCCCCAGAATACCTTGTAATCGAAGGAATCGTTGTGCGGCTGAAGCTTCTCAATCGCCTCCGTGTAGGTGATCCGCCCGAAGTCCGAACCTGCCACATGCTCCAGCCGGGCGATCAGGCCTTTGTCCACATACTGATTGAGGAATGCCATCTCTTCCGGTGCATTGTCCAGCACATACCGGATGATGTACTTCAGCATGCTCTCCGCGAGCTCCATATCGTCTTCCAGATCGGCGAACGCAATCTCCGGCTCGATCATCCAGAATTCCGCTGCGTGGCGGGTCGTATTCGAGTTTTCCGCGCGGAACGTCGGGCCGAACGTATAGATGTTCCGGAAGGCCGATGCAAATGTCTCGCCGTTCAGCTGGCCGCTGACCGTCAGATTGGTCTTCTTGCCGAAGAAATCCTGCGAATAATCCGTTTTTCCATCCGCTGTCTTCGGCACATTGTCCAGATCCAGCGTCGTAACCTCAAACATCTCTCCGGCGCCCTCTGCGTCACTCGCTGTGATCAGCGGTGTGTGCACATAGACGAAGCCCCGCTCCTGGAAGAACTGGTGAATGGCATACGCCGCCAGAGACCGGATGCGGAACACCGCGGCAAACGTATTCGTGCGGGGACGCAGATGCGGAATGGTGCGCAGGTATTCCATCGTATGTCTCTTAGGTTGCAGCGGATATTCCGGCGAGGAAGCTCCCTCCACGGTCACGGACTCTGCCTGCATCTCAAACGGCTGTCTGGCTCCCGGCGTCGCGACGATCTTCCCCTCACAGATCAGAGCCGCGCCGACGTTGCTGTGAGAAATCTCCGCGAAATTAGGCAGACTGTCATGATAGACCACCTGAAGCGGATTAAAGAATGTGCCGTCATTCAGCATGATGAA
>CADBOY010000049.1 GCA_902796405.1 uncultured Lachnospiraceae bacterium
ATTCCGCGCCGAACAGCTTCTTTGCGCGCTCGATGGCAATGGTCTCCACTACATCTACGTTCTGGCATCCGCCGTAATATCTCTTGCCCGGATATCCTTCCGCGTACTTATTCGTGAGGCAGCTGCCCATCGCGGCCATGACGGCCGGAGAGACGATATTCTCGGAGGCGATCAGCTCAATGTTCTCCTTCTGCCGCTGCAGCTCGCCGCGCATCGCCTCGCCGACTTCCGGATCGTACTTCGTGACAAATCCAATAGTGTCCATCATATCTTCGTACATATTCTATACCCTTCTGATTATCTGCCCCTCTGTTTTTTCCTTCTGGATGAATTCTGACCCCATCGGATCAGTATGCCTTGCCCCAGTACACCAGCTTCTTCGCCGGGCGCCCGCAGCAGACACAGACGTCTGAGATCTTCTCCTGCTCGAACGGCATGCAGCGCGAGGTCGCCGTCGTATCCGCCTTGATCTTGTTCTCACATGCCTCATCGCCGCACCACATGGCCCGGATGAATCCCGGACGGTGCGCGACAGCGTCCTTAAACTCCTCATAGTTAGTGGCATCCGAGACGTGACTGTCAAGGAATGCCTTAGCGCGCTGGTACATATCTTCCTGCATCGTGTCCAGCGTATCCCGCAGCGTGCTCACCAGCTCCTCAAAAGGAACCGCCTTCTTCTCACGGGTATCGCGGCGGACCAGAACCGCCTGTCCGGCCTCAATGTCCTTCGGGCCTACCTCGATGCGAACCGGAATACCGCGCCTCTCCTGATCAGAGAACTTCCAGCCCGGACTCTTGTCGCTATCGTCGACTTTCACATGGAACCCGCTCTCCGCAAGCTGCGCGCGAAGCTCCTCCGCTTTCTCCAGGACCCCCGGCTTATGCTGCGCAACCGGAATGATCATGACCTGGGTCGGCGCGATACGCGGCGGAAGAACCAGGCCATCATCATCGCCATGCACCATGATCAGCGCGCCGATGATACGGGTGGAGAATCCCCAGGAAGTCTGATGAATGTACTGAAGCTGATTGTTCTTGTCGGAATACTGAATGCCAAACGCCCGGGCAAAACCGTCACCGAAGTTATGGCTCGTACCGGACTGCAGCGCCTTGCCGTCGTGCATCAGCGCTTCGATCGTATATGTGGACTGTGCACCGGCGAACTTCTCCTTGTCGGTCTTCTTTCCCTTGATCACCGGAATGGCAAGGACTTCCCGGCAGAAATCCGCATAGACATTCAGCATCTGAATGGTGCGCTCTTCTGCTTCTTCCTCCGTGGCATGAGCCGTATGTCCTTCCTGCCACCAGAACTCCGTTGTGCGCAGGAATGGACGCGTCGTTTTCTCCCAGCGGACCACAGAGCACCACTGATTATAGATCTTCGGGAGATCCCGATGGGAGTGCACGATGTCCTTGTAGAGCTCGCAGAACAGGGTTTCGGAGGTAGGACGGACGCACAGGCGCTCCTGGAGTTTCTCTGTGCCGCCATATGTCACCCACGCCACTTCCGGCGCGAAGCCCTCCACATGCTCCTTCTCCTTGTTCAGCAGACTCTCCGGAATGAAAAGAGGCATGGCCACATTCTCTACGCCGGTCGCCTTGAATCTGGCATCCAGCTGATGCATGATGTTCTCCCAGATGGCGTAGCCGTCTGGACGAAGAATCATACAGCCCTTCACGCTGGAATAATTCACCAGCTCTGCCTTTTTCACGACATCTGTGTACCACTGAGCAAAGTCCACGTCACGCGGCGTGATGGCTTCGACCAGTTTTTTCTCCTTTGCCATCAGTATACTCCTTTTATTATGGGGTGTTTCAGGAAAGAACTTCCTTGAAAATCATGATATATCCGGCACAGCGTATCCCGGAAACATGCAGAAATCCTTATGATTTTTTGCTGAAATCACAAAAACGGCATCTTGTTCATCCTATCATAACCAAATGGCATTTTCAATACCGCACCTGCGCGCCGCAGGGCCGCTTTTGCCCGGCTTCTGGCCCGGCCTTACCGCCAGGTCGTCTCTCCGTTTCCTTCTCTGGATGTTTTCCCGTTCTCCTGGTCTTCCCGGTCCTTGCGCCGTTTCGTCCGCACAAACAGCCAGGCAGCCCCTCCGATCAGAATCACCGACGCTGCAATCGCCGCAACCATGGACCCGATGCCGCTTTCCGCGGCAAGTACCATTCCTGTCATTCTAAACCGATCCCTCCAATCCCTTAGAGCGGGCAGCAGTCTGCTCAACCCCGTCTTTCTGTGAACATGTGAAGAATATCATTCCGCTTCGCAGAATGCAAGACACGGGAGCGAAACGCTGTCCCGCATGCGCCGGGAGCCGTAAGAATAACATAGGGAAATGACAGGATGAGAAGGAAACGCAGCGGATATGAGAAAACCCGTCTCCGAAGAGGCGGGTAAGGGGAGCGGCAAAGCAGCCTGCCGCGTGTTCACGAAAAGCAGATACGCAATCAGCTCTGAGAATCCGTCACAGCGCCGGGGACTGTATCCCCTGCTTCGGGATTTTCAATCGTAACCTGGTGATCATACCATTTTCCCTTGGTTCCGATCAGTGCCACCGGGAAAGGCTGCCCGATCGCAGGAACGGGAATGTCAAAACCATAGACCTCTTCCGTCGTTCCATCGCTGTACTTCACGGTATCCGTGGTCGGCTGAATGAGCTCTGCTCCCGCCTTCTGCGCGTCCTCGGAAGAGCCGGAGAACAGATTCACGATATTCTCCGATGCCAGGCTGACGTGAGCGGTCATCTTACCATCTTTGACGGTAAGAAGGCACTTGCCCTCGTTCGCCTCATTGGCGTGAAACATATTGCTGTCCGTGGTGAAATCGGCGACATAGGTGCCATCCGCCAGCGTCTCGGAACCAGTTGCTGCCGCTTCCGTTGTCACGGCGGCAGCCCCGGTTTCTGACTCTGCGGCGATGGTCGTCGATTCCGCTGTGGTCTCAGCGGCAGTCGTCATCGCTTCCGTCGTTGCCGCGGCTTCTGTCGTCACTGCCGCCGTGGTCCCGGCTTCTGTTGTTCCAGCCGCTGTCGTCGTCGCAGCCCCGGAGCTGCCGCAGCCGGCCAGCGAGCAGGCCGCCAACAGTACGGCCATCATGAGTGACGCTGCTTTTCCTGTCTGTTTTCTCATCATCGTCATTTATCCTCTGCTTCAGATTTCGCGAAAGTCTGTGTTCGCTTCCCTGTTCGCTTATTCTGACGCCATGTGGAGCACGCACTGCGTGCATAGATAAGCCGAAATGGCCTCTGGCCGCGTGGGCCAGAGGCCGGTATTTCTGCCTTTGGGCAAAGAACACATATGAATCTTCTTTTGCCACGTTCACTCTTCCCCGCCTGGGAGTAAAAGCGGCCGGGCGATCACAGGATCAGATCCTGCTTCAGCTTGCAGACGCCGTGGTCTCAGCTGCCGTGGTCGCAGCAGCAGTGGTCGCAGCGGCTGTCGTTCCAGCAGCAGTCGTCTCAGCGGAAGCAGCTCCATCCATGGCATCCTTGGTGTGCTGTACATAGATCTGCTCTACTTCAGGGATCTCACCAAGACCAGCGATCTGGCAGTCAACACTGTCAAAGTTTCCGGAAGACTTAAACTGGCTCAGCCAGGACTCAGGATCATCCTCACCAGCCATATCGTTGTTCGCATGATCACCAGCAACAACCATCAGCGGACGAAGAACCACCTTCTTGTAGCCAGCTTCCTTCACCTTCTCGATGACAGCCTGGCAGGCGGTATCTGCCGGCTTGCCTTCTACCGTACCGATGAAGACATTCTTGTATCCCAGGTTCTCCATCGTGGTCTGCATCTGATCATAGGTGATATTGGCCGTATGGGAAGTACCATGGCCCATGAATACGAATGCGGTACCATCCTTGGCCGCAGCATCCAGATCATCATAGCCGGCCGTCTTCACTGCCGCAGCTGTGATATCCTCGGCAACTGCCTTCTTGTCATCGTTGATGACAGTAGCATCGCTGCCAACCTCGCCAAGTAGCGGCTCAGCGACCTTCACGGATTCGAACTTATCCTTATAATTGTCAAGGGTACCATTCAGCTCGTCATACTCAGCACCATGCATCAGATGGGTCGGCTGAACAACAAGGTTCTTGACGCCATTGTCCACTGCTCTCTGCAGAGCCTGGTCCATGTTGTCGATCTTCTCGCCGTCACGGGCCTGGATATGGTTGATGATGATCTGAGCCGTGAATGCCCGGCGCACAGACCAATCCGGATAAGCCTTCTGCAGTGCCTTCTCGATTCCGCCGATATCAGCAACACGGCTGTCATTGAAGGAAGTACCAAAGCTGACGACCAGCAGCTCATTCTCACCGATATTGTCTTCGTTCAGCGGATCATCCTTGGACGCATCACCGGTATCTCTGCCGAAATAGTCGGGATCTGCGTTCTCACCGGAAACCAGTGCTTTCTGCGTATCCGTCAGCGCATCCCAGGCTTTCTTGGCTTCTTCGCACTGTTTGTCTGTGTCATCGGTGCGCTCCTGAACATAGATTGCATCGATCAGTTTGGCGACCTTGTCTGCGGCCGCCTGATCTTCTGCGGATGCAGCGGCTGTCGTACCTGCTGCAGCGGTTGTCTCTGCCGCCGTAGTGGTTTCGGTGGCGAATGCTACTGCCGGTGCACCAAGGGCGAGCGTTGCCGCCATGGCTGCCGACAGGACAAATGTCAGTCCTCTCTTCATAATAAAAATACCTCCTCCGGCGCAATTGCGCCATGCTTTGCACAGAAACTGTCCGTCTTACTCCAGACTGGCAAGAAAAAAGCCCTCGCCGCAAGGCGAAGGCTGTCATGCTCATCCTTCCTGCTGCAACACAACACAGCGCCGGAAGATTTACATTTCGTACTGCCAATTCCTCGTGGCCTGAAACCGAAGTTTCTGTACTGCGAAAGGCAGGTCTCCCGGCTGGTCGATCTGTTGCTGTGCTCCCTTCCCGGTTTCCCAGTGGTTCATGAGCCATCGCTCTCGACTTACGGTGACGAGATCGCGCAGGTTTTTCACCTGCTTCCCTATTCTCCGGACATTTGTCCGGCACCTTCCGCAACTGATTCTGTTTTCTGCACTTTTTTCTGTGCGGTATGTATTATAGCGCAGTTCTTCCTCTGCTGCAACCGCCAAAACGAAAAATAATGTCATGCATAATATGCAAAACAAAATTCTGCCCAGTGCCGGAATTAAGTCTTTCGCAAACAGTCTGGGTAATGTATTCGGACAAACTGTCTCTATCCGCAGTAAGAAGAAGTGACGATGCCGAAAACAATACCCAGGGACTATAAGCACCTTCTGCAGAATAATCGGATCTCTATAGCAGAAGGGACGAACAGAGAATGCTTCTCCAGATGAACTGGAAAATGCATCCGACTGACCGCACTGCCCCGGAATTTACATTTCCCCGGGGATTTTACCGGGCATTTACATCCGGATGTTCGAACTTGCGATAATTTTGCACACGTTTTTCCTGGATTTACGGCATCAGATATTCGATTTTGCTACAATTCCCATGTCCGGCTCACCGCTTTTCCTGTCAGGGCAGGCAGCAGGCCGGCGATTCCAATGCCTCGCGGGGAGAGGTCCCGCACCTTGAAAGGAGAGCAGTTACATGAAAAAGAAGAGACTGGCGCCCGCGCTCCTGTCCGGACTGATGGCAGCCGCTGCGATTACCGGCTCCGGCATTCCTGCCTGTGCCAAGGCAGAGACCACAGCAGCACCGGCAGAAACCACCACCGCTGCGCAGACCACCGCTGCCCAGTCCGCTGGCGCGGCCGAGGGCGAGAAGGCTCCCAAGTATGTCTTCCTGTTCATCGGAGACGGAATGAGCTATCCGCAGATCGAGCTGACCAATTACTTTGTCAGCGCCAATAACCAGGACGGTTCCGAAAAAGTGTCCGTAGACGGTGAGGAGAAGAACACGCTGGTGAGCTCCAATCATCTGCACATGATGAATCTGAAGCACGCCGGATCCGCGCAGACCTACGACAGCACCTCATTTGCCCCGGACTCCGCTTCCACCGCCACATCGATCGCCACCGGCCACAAGACCTGGAGCGGATCGATCAATGTGAGCACGGATTTCTCTGAAAAATACGAAACCATTGCCGAGAAGCTGAAGAGCCAGAAGAACTATAAGATCGGCGTCATTTCTTCCGTGAACGTCAATCATGCCACGCCGGCCGCCTTCTATGCGCATCAGCAGTCGCGCAATGATTACTATGAAATCGGCCTTGAGATGATCAACAGCGGATTCGATTACTTCGCCGGCGGAGGCCTGAAGGAACCGACTGGTGAGAACGAGGATCAGGAAGACCTCTACAGTCTTGCGGAGAAGGCTGGCTACAAGGTCATCAAGACGCAGAAAGAAGCAGAAGCGCTGACGGCAGATGACGGAAAGGCTCTGGTCATCGACGAGCATCTGGCAGACAGCGATGCGATGGCGTATGAACTGGATCGCCCCGATGAGGACTGGGCGCTCGCGGATTACGTCAGCAAGGGAATCGATGTCCTGGACAATGACAACGGCTTCTTCATGATGGTCGAGGGCGGCAAGATCGACTGGGCATGTCATGCCAATGATGCCGCGTCCGCGATTGATGATACCATCGCTCTGGACAATGCGGTAAATGAAGCTCTGGATTTCTACAACAAGCATCCGGATGAGACCCTGATTCTTGTCACCGGTGACCACGAAACCGGTGGCCTGACGATCGGATACGCTGGCACGAACTACGACACTTTCCTGACCAATTTCAATAATCAGAAGATCTCCTATGCCAGGTTTGATTCGGACTATGTGACGAAGTACAAGGAAAAGAAGACGGATTTCGACACGGTCATGAAAGATATCACCGAGCTCTTCGGCCTTCAGGCCCCGAGCGGAGATTCCTCTTCTTCCGAGAAGAAAGACAGCGCCGACAAACATCCGGAATCCGAAGACACCGGATCGCTCGTTATGACCGATTATGAGTATCAGCTGCTGAAGGATGCCTACGATACCACGATGACCCGTACCGGCGAGGAGGAAGAATTCGCACAAGACGAGTACATCAAGTATGGCAGCTATGAGCCCCTCACCGTCACCATCACTCACATTCTCAACAACAAGAGTGGTGTGAACTTCGGATCCTACTCCCACACCGGTCTTCCGGTCGAGGTTCTGACCGAGGGTGTCGGCTCTGATACATTTGAGGGCTACTACGACAACACGGATATCTACAACCGCATGGCTTCCCTGCTGCAGATTTCCTGAGCATCAGCCGGAAGACGGTAGAAACAAGGGGCCGGGCAGATGCCCGGCTCTTTTCCCCATCTTTCCCGGCAAATGGCTTCTGGCCGGTTTTTTCATTTGTTCCGCCAGCTCAGGCAGACTCCTGATTCCTCTGCTCTGCCGATTTTGACAGACTCTTGATTTCTCCGCTTCACCGGCTCCGGCAGTCTCTTGATTCCTCTGCTTCGCCGGTGTGGGCAGACTCTTTAAAAAGGAGGTCGCCGGCTGTATCTGTCAGCCGGCTTATATCTATGTTCCGATCCATCATCCGCAATCTGAAACAGTCCGGCCATCAGCGCCAGACCATCATCCTGACCACAATCATCGGGATCATCCTGATCATCGCTCTCTACCTGATTCCCACCGGGTACGAAGATGCGGTGATCTACAAGGACCGCGACCGGGCCGTCGGAATCATCGTCTCCACCGACAACGACGCGATCATCACCAATGGCCTCATCTCTTCCGGCGAACAGACCTGCATGGTGAAGATTCAGAATGGCTTCTTCAAGGGGCAGACGCTGAAAGCTGTCAATTTTCTGAGTGGATCACTGGAGAAGGACAAGATTTTCAAAGTCGGTGACAAGGCATATATGACGATCAGCCGCAACGGAGATCAGGCAGGTTCGGTGGTCATGACGGATCACTTCCGTCTCGGAAAGGAAGCCATCCTTCTCGGCGTATTTGCCATCTTCCTGGTGATTTTCGCCGGCGGCGGTGGCTTTCAGGCGATTCTCTCCTTTCTGATCACCATCATGACGATCTGGAAGATCCTGGTCCCCTGCTATCTGAAGGGATATTCGCCGGTGCCGGTCGGCCTCCTGATCAGCGCCTTCCTCACGGTCCTCATCATTTTCTTCGTGTACGGATGGGACCGAAGAACGTTCGCCGCTTCCTCCGGCGCAATGCTTGGCGTTCTCACAACCTGCATCCTGGGCATCCTCTTCACGGACGCCTTTAAAATTCACGGCGCCGTGATGCCGTATGCAGAATCCCTGCTCTACGCTGGTTATCAGGATCTGAACCTGACTTCCATCTATATGAGCAGTATCTTCATCGGCGCTTCCGGCGCGATGATGGACCTCTCAGTGGATATCACATCCGCGATCTATGAAGTCGTTCAGAAAAAGCCGGACATCCGGCGCGGAGAGGCAATCCTGTCCGGCATGCATGTCGGCCGCGCGGCGATGGGCACGATGACCACTACCCTCCTGCTTGCCTACTCCGGCGGCTACATTGCCCTGCTGATGGTGTTCATGGCACAGGGAACGCCGATTGATCACATTCTGAATTACAAATACGTCGCCTCCGAGGTCATTGATACCGTAGTAGGCAGCTTCGGACTGGTTACTGTCGCTCCGTTCACCGCGGTGATGGCCGGCATCATCCTCGCCGGAAGGGAGGATGGGCATTCCCAATCAGCGGAAGCGGTCAGGGAAACGGTCTCCCCGGAGGACCCGCAGGTTTCGAAGTCATTTTCCCCGGAACTACCGGAAGCCGCTGAGGCAGTTTTCTCGGATTCCCCGGAATTACCGGGGACCGCTGAGCCATTTTCCTCGGTTTCCCCGGAAGTTCCGGAGACAGTCTCCCGGTAATTCCGCGCACAGACCATTTTATAGGATGTCCGCCGTCACCGTGCTGTTCAGCAGCGCGCTGCCCGCAATCTTCATCTGCGGGTAGGTCTTCTGAAGATCTTCCACGGCCTTCCTGACGCCGGTTCCGCCCGATGTGGCGAAGATCACCACCGATTTTCCGGAAAGATCCACACTGTCGATGAAGGTCTTGATGATATGCGGCGCCACGCCCCACCATATCGGGAAGCCGATGTATATAACATCATAGCCGGACACATCTACCTTTCCCGCCATCTCCGGCCGCGAGGCCGGATCCTGCATCTCCACTGTGCTGCGGCTGGTCTTGTCTCTCCATTCCAGATCCTCCGCGGTATACTTCACCGCCGGCTCGATCGGCGCGAAATCCACGCCTGCCGTCGCCGCCAGTTCCTTTGCTCTGGCCGTGGTCACGCCGCTCGCTGAAAAACAGGTTACCAGTTTCTTGCTCATACGAATACTCATCCTTCTCATGAAATACTGCTGAAATACTGCAGCCGGCAAACAGAGTTTTCTTCTGCCTGAGCATACTGCACTTACCATGAACTCATGCGCTCCGCGCGCAGTCATCTTACATCGCCGCACGCCGGTGCGCTTCTCGTCGCCATTCACCCTTGCCCTCTGTGCGCAGACGTCCTGCACCGCACGCCTGGTGTTGACTGACAATTTTCTTTATATACCAAATTTTCAGGATCGTCAATGAAGAGCATTCCCGCCGCCATCCGTATCTGCTAAGATAAAGGAAACAGTCATTTCCCGGTCATCAACACCCAGAGAAAGGAGCGGGCCATGAGTACTCTGCTCGTGAAAAATATCCGCACGCTGATTACCTGCGATGCCGAAAATCACATCGATGAAAATGTCAGTCTGTTCTGCCGGGATGGGCGCATCGAATCCATCCTGTCCGGCGCCCTGCCGGAGGCAGATGAAGTCATCGACGGCAGCCGCTGTCTGTGCTATCCCGGCCTGGTGAACGCGCATCACCATCTGTATCAGATATTTTCGCGGAATCTGCCGCAGGTTCAGAACATGGAGCTGTTCGACTGGCTGAAGACCCTGTATGAGATATGGAAGGGATTGAATGAGGACACCGTGTATCTGTCCTCTCTGGTCGGCATCGGTGAACTGCTGAAACATGGCTGCACCACCGTCTTCGACCATCATTATGTCTTCCCCGCCGGCGCCGGCGACCTGATCGGCGCGCAGGCAGCGGCCGCAGATAAACTCGGCGCCCGCATGCATTTCTCGCGGGGCAGCATGGACCTCTCCGTCAAGGACGGCGGTCTTCCGCCGGACTCCGTGGTGCAGACCATCGATGAGATCATGAAAGACAGCGAGCGGCTGATACAGAAGTACCAGGACCCGTCCTTCGGCGCGATGCACCGCATCGCGCTGGCTCCCTGCTCTCCTTTCTCGGTGTCGGCGGATCTCCTGCGCGAGAGTGCGGCGCTGGCCCGAAAGCACGGTGTCCGCCTGCACACGCACCTGTGTGAGACCAGAGACGAGGAAAATTATACGCAGGAGCACTTCGGTATGCGCCCGCTGGAATACATGGAATCACTCGGCTGGCTCGGTCCGGACGTCTGGTTCGCGCACGGAATTCATTTCCGCACGGATGAGCTCAAACGGCTCGCGGAAACCGGAACAGGCATCTGCCACTGCCCGGTCTCCAACATGAAGCTCGCTTCCGGTGTGGCCCGGATTCCGGAGATGCTCCGCCTGGGAATCCCGGTCGGCCTCGGCGTGGACGGAGCCGCCTCCAACGACGGCTCCAATCTGCTCGAAGAGATGCGGATCTGCTACCTGCTTCACCGGCTTCACTCCAGCAAAGAAGCGCCTTCCGGCATGGACATTCTGAAAATGGCGACCATCGGAAGTGCGCGGCTTCTCGGCCGGGAGGCGGAGATCGGCTCCCTGGAGCCCGGCAAATGCGCCGACTTCTTCCTGATTCGTGCTGACCGTCTGGAGCTGGCCGGCGCACTGGCGGACCCCGGCGCCGTGCTCTGCACGGTCGGCCTGAATGGCAGCGTGGACTGCACCGTGGTGAATGGCCGGATCACGGTGTGGGACGGCCACCTCACCGGTGTGGATGAACTGGTGCTGGCAGAAAAAGCCAGGTGCGAAGTGCAGAGATACCTCGGGATGTAAACCCGCAAGGGACAAGAAACGCAGCGCTCTATTCACAGAGCGCTGCGCAGATGACTTCCAGCACGCTGCCGGCGATGCAGCGCGCTTTATCCGATATGGTGAAACAGTTAGCATATTCCGATCTTCTTGGATCAATATCCGCGATCTTAAGTCCCTGATCAACGGGGTAATCATCCCGGATCATTCCGCGAATCAGTCCGGTCAGTGATGCTGGCACAGACACCGGACCGGCGCCCGGATCCTCTGCCTGGATCCACGCGATGGTCTCCCCCTTCACCACGAAATCTCCGATCTGCCGGACCGTGCGGAATCTTCCTGCTGCCGGCGCATGCACCACGCGGTCCGCCGCGTGCCCTGCAATGGCACCGGGAATTCCCGTATTGGCAAAAGCAGACCCTTCCCGGATGATTCTTCCCAGATTGTGTCCGCGCATTGTCTCGATCACTACGTCGACGTCCTGCCCCGCCACAAATCCCGGGCCAAGGCCGATCGTCAGAGGAGCCATATCCCGCGTGGTTCCGAGATTCTTCTTTGCAAGAATCGCATCGACCACGGCATCCGGCCGCAGCGTGCGGATAGACTGCCCCGCCGGATCCACCAGAATCGGGACGCAATGCGCATCCCATACCGGATTCATCTCGCTCAGATTCCGGATCCGCACGGCCGTCAGATCTTCCACGGATGCCCTGCCGTCATAGACTGCCTCGCAGACCGCCACTTTCCGGCGGATCGCAGCAGGCCGCTCCGCCTCCAGTACGAGAACCCGGAATCCGGCATGATGCAGCCGCGTGATCGTTCCTGTTGCCAGGTCTCCGCCGCCGCGCACAATAATCCGATGGTCCTTTTTCATAAGCCTACTTCCCCTCATCAAAGGTCCAGGATTCCGGCCCGGTACAGCAGAGTATCCCAGGCGCCGGCTGTCCGGAACGCATTGGCAGAGCTCCGGCTCACCCCATCCTGCACCGGATGATTCACTGACCGGTCTGAATCTACCAGCCAGTGATTCCGGAGCGTCTGCCGCTTCGCCTCATCAGGGCCGGATCACATGATCCGCCTTCAGCATCTTCTCGGCGATCTCATACATATTCGTCACGCCGCCCACCTGAAGTTTTTCCTTCAGATGCTGGAAGTCGAGGCAGGTTCCGCACGTCAGGATCTCCACTCCGAGTGCCTCCAGAGACTTCACGTCCTCAAGCACCGGCGAACCCTCACAGGTCAGCCGGGCACCAGTATTGTAGAACAGAATGGTCGCCGGAAGTACATCCTGCTGCGTCAGAGAGTACAGGAAGGATTTGATCAGAACATGGCCCAGATCATCATTTCCCTGACCCATGCAGTCGGACGCAATGACAACAACGGTTTTCCTGGTTCTGGCGTCCGGCTGGCAGACCTCAGGCGCTTCCTCTGCTTCTGCACCGGCAGTCTCACCGACTGTCATGGTCACTTCATAGTTGTCCTCATCGATCTTTCTGGAACTGACCTTCCAGCCCTTCTGATCGGCCATCTTCGTCAGGTTCTGCACTGCGATCTCATTGTCCACCAGTGTCCTGACCTCGCCCGGGCCGCCCATCTCCTTGATGGCATTCTTGGTCTTCACCACAGGAATCGGGCATGCATCTCCCCTGGCATCTACTGTAATCATAAATCTTATCCTCCTTGTCCTGGCCGGCATGCGCTTACGTGCGTGCCCTGCCGATTTGAAGGGGCAACATCCGCCTGATTCTTCTCCCGGCTCTTTCCCGCAGAACAGGCAGTGCCTGAGCCACGGGATCTGAATCAATGTGCGGATTCCACCCTATTGTTACCTTGTTTTCTGTTTTCCGGCGCATTTCTCACCGTCGGTCACCTGTAGTGATTTCACGCCGACAATCTGGCGAATCGAGTCCGGAACGACCTCACCGTCAGCTGTCCTCTGCGATCTCACGCACAGCGCGGATCCCCTCATCGATCTCCTCTTCCGTATTGAAATACGAAAAGCTGAAGCGCACCGCGCCGCGGTCTGCCGTGCCGAATGCACGGTGCATGAGCGGCGCGCAGTGCGCGCCCGCCCGGACTTCGATTCCATAGCACTCAGACAGCTGCTCTGCCGTATCCGCCGAGTCCAGATCCCCGATGTTCAGAGCGATCGTCGCAACCCTTCCGATCGCTGGGGAGGAATCCCCCTGTTTATATGCAGAGAAATCCCTCTGCTCATATGCCGAAGAATCCTCCTGCTCATAGGCAGAGGAACCCTCCTTCTTATATAACGAAGAATCCTCCTGCTCATATGCGGAGAAATCCCCGTACAAAGTCACACCGGGCACCTCTTTCACTCCGTCATAAAACCGGCGCGCAAGCCGGTCTTCTCTCTGGCGGACCGCTTCTCTCCCGGTCTTCTTCAGAAATTCCAGCCCGCCGCCGAGCCCGGCGATGCCGTGCGTATTCAGCGTCCCGGCCTCCAGCGCCGTCGGCATGTCCGCCGGATGTTCCCGGTCATAGCTGTGCACGCCGCTTCCTCCCACCATCAGCGGACGGACCGTCACACCGGGGCGGACATAGATGCCGCCCGTCCCCTGCGGCCCCATCAGACCTTTGTGGCCGGGAAAACAGAGGATGTCGATGGACAGCCTCTGCACATCCAGGGGAAGGATGCCCGCCGTCTGCGCCGCGTCGACGATCAGCAGCAGCCCGCGTTCCCGCGCCAGACGCGACACACGCTCAAGATCCGTGACATTGCCCGTCAGGTTCGAGGCATGCGTCACGATAATGGCTTTCGTATTCGCGCGGACGGACTGCTCCATCTGCGTGTAGTCGATCCGTCCCTTCCGGTCGGCAGGAACGATGGTCAGGTCGACCCCCTCTTTCTCCAGAAGGTACAGCGGTCTCAGGACGGAATTGTGCTCGCACGCGGTGGTAATCACATGGTCTCCGCACTGAAGCGTGCCGAAAATCGCTGTGTTGAGTGCCTGTGTGGTGTTCTGCGCAAAGGCAATCCGGGAGGAATCCTCGGCGTGAAACAGCTCCGCCAGCTGCTGCCGAACGGAATACACGGTTCTTCCGGCTGCGAGCGACGCTGCGTGAGCACCGCGTCCCGCATTGCCGAGCGTGCGCAGCGCCCGTACGATGGCCTTCTCCGTATCCGGCGGCTTCGGGAAAGAAGTCGCCGCATTGTCAAAATATATCATCCTGCTCTCCGCCTCCGGCGCCGTCCGTCTTCTCTTACCTCGGTTTTGCCGGATAAACCGTGATCTCCGTGTCTGCCGCTGCCTTCAGCACCCCGACTGCCTGTGCGGGAAGGCCAGCTGCCTGCAGCTCCCTCACGAGAGCCTCTGCCTCCTCCTTCTGCACGGCCATCAGCAGCCCACCGGAAGTCTGCGGATCATACAGCAGCTCCTCCATGGCAAAGGGGACGTCAGCGAACCGGACCTGTTTTCCGACGTGATTGCGGTTTCTCTGCGCTGCCGCAGTCAGGAGAAAGGCATCTGCGTACTCCAGCGCTTCCGGAATTCTCGGCACCTGGTCAGCGTAGATCTCCGCAGCAAGCTTTCCGTCCAGCATCTCATGCAGATGTGCCAGGAGGCCGAAGCCTGTCACATCCGTGCATGCGTGCACCGGATACCTCCTCATGATCTCCGAGGCAGTCCGGTTCAGTGTCGTCATGGAGTCCACTGCCTGCGTCATGGCTTCCTTTGATGCCTCTCCGACACGGTTCGCGGTGCAGACCAGCCCGACTCCCAGTTTCTTGGTCAGAATCAGCACATCTCCCGCCTGCCCGGTGTTATTCGCATACATATGGTGCGGATCGACAAATCCCATGACGGAAAGACCGTACTTGACCTCACTGTCCTGAATCGAATGGCCTCCGGCCAGAGTTCCTCCGGCCTCCTGCACCTTCTCCGCGCCGCCCTGCATGATTGCTCCCAGAATATTCAGATCCATCTTCTCCGGGAAGCAGACGATGTTGAGCGCCGTCTTGACGTCACCGCCCATGGCGTAGATATCACTCAGCGCATTCGCTGCTGCCACTTTGCCGAAGGTATATGGATCATCCAGCATCGGCGGGAAGAAATCCAGCGTCTGCACGACAGCAAGATTGTCACTGATCTGATAGACTGCCGCATCATCGTGGCTGTCATAGCCGATCAGAAGATGCGGATCTCTCTCTCCCTTCGGCAGTCGGCTCAATACGCGCTCCAGAATGCCGGGTCCAAGCTTTGCCGTACAGCCGCCTCCCCGGCAGAAAACCAGTTCCTTATTCTCACTCATCCTGCGTTCCCTCCTGCTGCAAAGTAACATGCTGCGCCGGTCGTTTCGCTGAATGACGCCGGTCTGAAAAATAATATAGCAGCCCGGAGTTTCCGGTCTCAGGAAGGAGACTGCCAGAAACTTCGTGCTGCTACAAGTATAACACGCGATGACAATTTGTGCCTCATATGCTGAAAATCAAATGATATTCGGCCGAAATGCGGGAAATATCAGAAAAATGCCCCGGGGAATCAGGTCTTCCGTCTCCCCTCACACCTGGTCCGGCAGCAGGTTGGTCATGCTCGAGAGAGCGATCGCAATCGTTGAGCTGTTGTGAAGCAGTGCTGTCAATGTCGGAGTCGATATTCCCAGGAAAGCCAGTACGATCAGCAGAGAATTGAATCCAAGTATCGTGTGGTAATTCAGCGCGGTACGCTCATTGTCACCAGTCAGCATCACCACCCGCGAAAAGCCCGCTTCATGCAGACCGCGGACTGCGCGGCCGCCTCCGGGACGAATGTGTACATCTCCTCCGCCTACGCGGAGAAGTACAATCTGGCGGCAGGCGATGAGCTGCACCTGAAGGAGCAGTACAGTGATGACAACTATACGTTCCACATCTCCGGAATTTATCCCTATGAAGGAGCACTGACCATCTTCATGGACCGCGATGCCTGCGCCAGGCAGTTTGGCCTGGATGACATTGACTTTCCGCTCGCGCAGGATGACAAAGAGGCGATGGAAGACACGTTCCGCGCGCTGGAGAATCTGCACATAGATCATCTGGATGATGTGGTCTGTTATCTGTTCGGCGAAAATCCGGACGATGTGCCGGACGACGAGAAAGAGGCCATCGATTATCTTCTGAAAAACCGCATCACCGATCTGGATCCCTACCTGAATTACCAGTATTTTCCCGGATATTTCTCAAACAGCGGCATCACGGATATCGACAGCAAGTATATCGCCACGGACCTGAACGCACCGGCGCTGACCTCCGTCTGCCGGCAGCTGCGGCCGACATTCCTCACCGCCGTGATCTCCCAGCTGATTGCGATCCCTCTGGGCAGTGTGCTGCTGAAACAGATGTGGCGGATCGTTGTGCTGCTGGAGATGTCCGGCTGGCTCGGCTACACGGCCGAACCCATGCAGATGCTTCTGCTTGGCGTGGCCGGCACTCTGCTGTTCCTGGTGACCGCATTCACCGAGTACCGGCGGATTCAGCGGATTCCGGTGCAGCAGATTTCGGCGCAGTAATCCGTCGTCAAACAGCGGGTTGGAGAGATCGTCCGGGTGTGTATCTGACCACGGCACATCCGGTCAGCATGAATCAGTCATCAAACAGCGGGGTGGAGAAATACCGCTCTGCGGTATCCGGCAGAATCGTCACGACGGTCTTCCCTTTTCCGAGCTTTTTCGCGAGGCGGATCGCCGCGGCGACATTGGTCCCGCTGGAAATGCCGCACATCAGGCCCTCTTCCCGCGCGAGGCGCTTTGAAGTGTCCAATGCTTCTTCATCCGAGATCACGCAGACATGGCTGTAGATATCTCGGTCCAGAATATCCGGGATGATCCCATCGCCGATTCCCATCTGCAGATGAGTGCGCACGGTACCGCCTGACAGAATCGCCGCATTCTCCGGCTCCGCCGCCCAGATCTCGATATCCGGATTCGCGCCGCGCAGCACTCTTCCGATTCCGGTCAGTGTGCCGCCCGTACCAACGCCAGAACAGAATCCATCGATCGGTCCTGCGACCTGATCCAGAATCTCCTGCGCGGTGTATTTAACATGCGCCAGCACATTATTCTCATTGGAGAACTGCTGCGGGACGAAAACGTTCGGATCTTCCTTCTCCATGCGAAGCGCCGTGTTCAGACACTCCTCGATACACGCACCGATGTCGCCGGCATCATGCACCAGCATGACCTCCGCTCCGTAGTGCCGGATCAGCTTGCGCCGCTCCTCGCTGACGGAATCCGGCATGACGATAATTGTCCGGTATCCCTTCACGGCACCGACCAGCGCCAGACCGATACCCTGATTGCCGCTGGTCGGCTCCACGATCACACTGCCCGGATGAATCCGGCCTTCCCGTTCTGCCTGTTCGATCATATTTAAAGCGGTTCTGGTCTTGATGGACCCGCCGACATTGAGGCCTTCGAATTTGACCAGAATCTGCGCCCCGTCTTCGTCCGCCATACGGGCAAGACGAATCACCGGGGTATGGCCGACTGCCTCAAGAATGTTGCTGTAAATCATATCTTTCTCCTCCGCCATCTGTTTTCGTGGATAATCCGCCTGCTATTATACTGATTTATCCGGCGTCCGGCAACGCAGTTCTTGCCGGTTATTCCGCCAGCGTGCTTCTTTGGGCAGAAGCAAACAGGCGGGGCCCGCCAGGGGTCCCGCCTTGAATATAGGATGGCAGCATCAAACCTGTTCGATGGCACCGACCGGGCATCCGCTCATTGCGTCCTCTGCGGAAGCCTCTGCCTCTGCCGGAACGTCCTCTTCGATCGCCTGTGCCGTGCCCTCATCCGACATGGAAAATACTTCCGGGCAGGTATCTACGCACAGTCCGCATCCGATACACTCATCACTCACTCTGTATTTCATATCCATACTTCCTTTCATGAAATCCACCAGGGATGCGCGGGTCAGAGGCTCTGCCCCGACCGGCCCATCTCCTCTCCTGTTTTCTCTACGGTTTCATCCTACAATCTGATGCGGGATTATTCCGTTGTCTATGCAACATTTTGAGGGTTTTCTGCGCTTCGCCATGCCCCGGATTACAGCTTGTGAAACATCTCTTTGCTCACGCCGCAGACCGGGCAGTGCCAGTCATCCGGCAGATCCTCAAATGCCGTTCCCGGCGCAACCCCGCTGTCCGGATCTCCCTTGGCCGGATCATAGATGTAGCCGCACGGACCGCACTGATACCTGGCCATATTGATTCCTGCCGCGGATTTTACCGGTGTCTCTTCCGCTTCACTGCTCTCTTCCGTTCCCAGGAGAGACGTCACCAGCGCGGGAATGTTTGCAAAATCGCTCTCATCCGGATTCCAGAGCGATCTCACATTCTCACCAATCACCTCAAAACCGGCATCCTTCAGGCGCTGCTGCAGAATCTTGACCGATTCTCCGCTCCAGCCATAGCAGCCGAATGCGGCAGCTCTCTTCTTCCTGAACTTCAGCTGCCTTAAAAACTCCATCCATCCGGCTACGCTGGACAGAATGCTGTTCGATACAGTCGGGGAGCCAACCACGATGGCTTTGGACTTGAAGACCTCCGTCATCACCTCGTTCTTATCCGATTTGGAGATGCGGAATACCTTCACCACCGTGCTGGGACTCTGACGATGAATCTCCTCGGAGATCCTGTGCGCGATCTTCGCCGTGCCTTCCCACATGGTATCATAGGCGACAGTGACCTGATCCTCCTGATAGGCATCTGCCCACTGTGCATATTTTTCCACAATCTGCAGCGGATTCTCTCTCCAGATCGCGCCATGTGAAGGCGCAATCATCTCGATCGGAAGATTCAGTGCTGCGATCTCCGTCAGCTTCTTCTTCAGAATCGGAGCGAAGGGATTCAGGATATTGGCGAAATACTTCATCGCCTCTTTGTTCAGCACGCACGGATTTGCCTTATCATTGAACAGTTCTTCCACGGCATAGTGCTGACCGAAGGCATCGTTGGAGAAGAGGATATTATCGCCCGTCAGGTAAGTGGCCATGGAATCCGGCCAGTGCAGCATCCGCATCTCCACGAACACCAGCTTCTTGCCATTGCCGATATCCACGGAATCGCCCGTCTTTACCACATGGAAATTCCAGCCGCGCTTGCCGTACTGCCCCTCGATGCTCTTGACCGCATTGGCGGTGCAGTAAATCGGTGTATCCGGGATCTCTTTCATCAGCGCAGTAAGAGAACCGGAATGATCGCATTCTCCGTGATTTGCCACAATAAAATCGATCTTGTGCAGGTCGGTCTCCTGCTTCAGATTCTCCACGAAGTCAAACCGGTGCGGCGTCCAGACGGTATCAATCAGGACCGTTTTCTCCTCTTCAATCAGATACGCATTCTGGCTGGAGCCATTCATAATGGCGTAATCATCTCCGTGAAAGCTCTCCAGTTCCCAGTCCATGTAGCCAACCCAGCTCACATTG
>CADBOY010000050.1 GCA_902796405.1 uncultured Lachnospiraceae bacterium
GCTCCAAAAAACTCTAGCAAACCCTAGCGCAAAACGGCACCTCCCATACAAGCCGTACCTGAAGCAGGCGGTTGAAGGCGAGCTGAAAGCAATCGAGGACGCGAAGGTTGCCGACGAGAGGGAGGTTATGGAGTATTTGACTTCTGTCATGCGGAAAGAGTCAAGGTCAAGCGTCGTCGTTGTAGAAGGGACAGGCGATGGGTGCTCAGAAGCCAGGGTCATTGAAAAGCCGCCGGACGAGAAAGAGGCCACGAAAGCTGCCGAACTGATCGGGAAGGTGCACGGGATGTTTACTGACAGGATGGACCTTAACGCAGATGCAGACTTGAATATCCACATTGACTACGGTGACGGCGATGGAACTGACGGTTAAAGCGAACCCGATATTTCGCGAGCCTGACCTAAGCCGGAAGCGTTACGTGGTCATGAAAGGATCGGCCGGTTCCGGAAAAAGCATGGATACGGCGCAGATGTACATCTTGCGGCTAATGAAGGATCCGGGGCGGAACCTTTTGTGTGTGCGGAAAGTTGATGTGACAAATCGTGATAGCACATTTGCAGAGCTTCAGTCCGCGATATTCCGAATTTTTGGGAACCAGGCTGACAGGTTCTGGTATATAAATTCCAGCAGCATGCGTATGCGGTGCAAGGGGAATGGAGATGAAATCATCTTTCGAGGTTGTAAAGATGACAGCCAGCGAGAAAAGCTGAAATCCATCACCTTCAGCAAAGGGAAACTGACAGACGTCTGGATCGAGGAAGCCACGGAACTGGCGCAGCAGGACTTTGAAATCATTGATGACCGCCTGCGTGGGGAGCTGCCAGATGGATTGTTTTATCAAATCCGGATGACATTTAACCCAGTCAGCGCGCAGCATTGGATTAAAAAGAATTTCTTTGACCGGGATGATCCTGATGTGCTTACACATCAATCGACGTATAAAAACAACCGGTTTATCGATGCGGCTTATTATCGGCGTATGGAACGCCGGAAGGAAGTGGATCCGGAAGGTTACCGGGTGTATGGACTTGGTGAGTGGGGCGAGACAAAGGGGCTGATCCTGCATAACTGGGAAGTTAAAGGCATCCCGCTCGACCTAGAATGGTATGACGATGTGGCAATCGGCCAGGACTTCGGGTTCAACCATGCCAATGCGATTTATCCGTTTGGCATCAAAGATGGCAACGTATATGTCCTGCCAGGCTTATACGGTTACGAAAAAGACACGGCAGAGTGGATAGCGGAAGCCAACAAGAAACATATCCCGAAGAACCGGACCATGTGGTGCGATTCTGCGGAGCCGGACCGGGTCAAGATGTGGAGAAAAGCAGGATACCGTGCCAGAGGAGTAAGCAAGGAATCTGGAAGCATCCATGCACAGATCGACTGGCTGAAAGGCATACCAGACGGCGAGAGGCCGGTAAACAGAAAAATATACGTGCATCCATCCAATGTGGATTTCATCAAAGAGATCGAGCAGTGGAAATGGAAACACGATGATAAGCGGAACGAGTATCTGGATGAACCCGTTCCGTTTTTTGATGATGCAATGGCAGCGCTCCGGTACGGAATCGAGGGCTGGCGGAAGGCACAGAAAGTACAGATTAAGACCTTCAAAGGAGGCATTTAATTGAAATCCAAACGTCCTTATGAACTTCCTGTCCCGCTTGTGTGTGATGCGGGAAAAGTGAAGAACGGCGTCTCGATGAAAATTGTGGACGATTATATCGAAAAGCATAGGGCTGGGCTTTCCCGCTATACCTATCTGGAGCAGCTGTACAGAGGATTCTTTGATATTGATCGGGAGCCGGCGAAGGAAGAGTGGAAGCCGGACAACCGCCTGACGGTGCCTTTCCCGAAATACATCACAGACACATTTACAGGTTACGGCTATGGGATCCCGATCAAGGAAGAGCATCCGGATGATTCTGTGAACGAAAAGATCCACGATTTTCAAACAGAAAATGACCTGAGCGATCATGAAGCGGAGTTGATCAAGCGCTGCTGCATCTATGGGCATGCATGGGAGTATCTCTACCAGGATGAAAACGCCAAGACGAAGATGACGGTTCTAACCCCAAAGGATCTCTTTGTTGTTTACGATGATACACTGATCAGCCGTGCACTGTTCGCAGTCCGGTATGGATATCATTCGGACAGCAGCACAAGGCCCCGGCAGAAATACGGCGAGATCCTGACCAGAGAAGAGATTGCCGAGTTTGACGGGGATGTAGTTACAAGCCGCAGGCAGAACCCATATGGCCTGATTCCGGTGGTGGAATGGCGGCTAAATGATGAGAGGTCTGGCCTGTATGAGCAGGTATCCCGCCTGATTGAGCAGTATAACCATACGATTTCCGAAAAGGCGAACGATGTGGATTCCTTTGCAGAGGCGTATCTGGCGATTATCGGGGCAGAAGTCGGAGAAGATGATATCTACCATATCCGGGATGACCGGATCATCAACTTGTACGGCACGGACAATGCCAAAGACGTGCTGGTCCAGTTCCTGACGAAACCGACCGCGGACAGCACGCAGGAAAATCTGTTGAACCGTTTGGAAAAAGAGATCTATGAAACCTCGATGGTGGCCAATATCTCCGATGAAACGTTTGGAAATGCAACTTCCGGCACTGCGCTGGCGTATAAGCTGCAGGTCATGAGCAACCTGGCTAAGATGTTCGACCGGAAGATCGAAAAAAGCATCCGGAAGAGATACAAGATCTTCTGCACGCTGAAGACGAATGTCCCGGATCCGGAAGTCTATAAAGACATCAAGATCACGATGACACGGAACATTCCGAAGAACCTGCAGGAAGAGGCACAGACCGCTTCCCAGCTGGAAGGTATCGTATCGAAAGAAACGCAGCTGAAAGTGCTGTCCATTGTGGACGACCCGCAGAAAGAAATCGAACGGATGCAGGAGGAAGAAGCTGGCAGCCAGGCACAGGCAGTTACAGACGCGCTGTATGGCGGCACACATGGCGAGGGTTAATGGGCAAGCAGAGCGAATACTGGCGGGCACGTGAAAAAGCGGCGCTGGAACAGAACGAAAAAAGGGAAAAGTCAGATTATGACCGCCAGCTGGCGGAGATCTACCAGCAGATGATGGACGATTGTGACGCCGACATCCAGAAGTTTTATGCCAGGTACGCGAAGAAGGAGGGCATCACGCTGGCAGAAGCCAAAAAGCGGGCAGACAAGCTCGACATCGAGGCCTATGGCAGGAAGGCGGAGCGCTATGTCAGGGACAAAGACTTCTCCAAGGAAGCCAACGAGGAGATGCGCCTTTACAACATGACGATGAAGGCCAACCGCCTGGAGCTGCTGAAGTCGGA
>CADBOY010000051.1 GCA_902796405.1 uncultured Lachnospiraceae bacterium
GCCAATATAGATAAACGGTTCACTCTGCCCAGTCATCTTGTAGTGATAGGGCATCATAATCAGCGGATCAATGTCCTTGGATTTCAGCCAGTAACCAACAGGAAGTCCGGTCTCCCACCCAAACAGGCGACTTCCGACAATGGCCTTTGTGGCCGGAACCGGCTTACCTGTTCGCTTTTCCACTTCTCGGGACAGCTCCAGGAGCTGATCGCACCGGACTCCTGTATCCTGACCGTACAGACACTTTAAGCTCATTACCAGAGGTTCCAGAGGGCAGCTGCCAGCTCTTTCTCCAATCCCGTTCACTGTGACATGTGCCACGCTTGCGCCAGCCTTCAATGCAGCAATGGTGGTGGAGACCGAGATACCGAAATCTTCATGAAAATGCGCTTCAACCGGTACCCCGACTTCCTTGATCAGCTGTCGTGTGACGTGTGCAGCACCCTCTGGTGAAAAAGCGCCGAAGGTATCCACCAGGGCTACCGAATCCATATATCCGCCCTTCGCAAGAACACTCTTCAGGAAATTCGGAAGGAATCCTTCACTGCCCCTGGAACCATCCGACGGGAAAAGCGTTACCTTAAGTCCCAGCTTATGTGCGTAAGCGGTGGCCTCTGCTGCAGCATCAATTGCTTTCTCGAGTCCCCACTTCATCCCTCCCTGGATCATTTGCTCACTGCCAGGAACCTCGATAATGACACCATCCACGCCGCAGGATTTTGCCAGATCCAGATCCTTTAAAACTCCACGGACGAAGCAGTATATATTTGCATTCAGACCGAGTGCACATATCTCCCGGATAGCCTGAGCATCCTCTTCAGAAGTCATCGGGCATCCCGCTTCAATCCGGTGCACTCCTGCTGCATCCAGCTTCTTGGCGATCTCAATCTTATCTTCCTTACTCAGAATAATATTTGGCTCCTGTTCTCCATCGCGGAGCGTAGTATCAAGAATTTCTATCTTCTCAGGAAAATGGAAGTCCTTTGTTACCTCATCTGCATAATTTGCTGCACTGACCCACCACTGGCCTTCCTGCTTGTAACCCATAATCTTTTCCTCCTGTACGACTGAACGCTGCTAAGATTTTCCTCTATGCAGTCAGTCAGAATTGCGTACCTGCCCATTATGGGACAGGTCCACTGGTTGTTCTCAGAGACGTTATTTAAACTTCTTCGTCCTCTTCTGAACGTTACTGCTTCTGTTTTATCGTTATTCAGTCCATTTTCTCTGTCATCCGCATCCCTTCTTCCTTTTCCTGATCGAGAGTCTATCCTTCACCTCTCGCATCCGCAGCATGCCGTTTCAGGCCTTTATGTCCTCTGCGCCAATAACGTCATCCTGGCATCAGGAATCTCCTGTCGGTCAGCACAAAAGAAGTGGGCAAAATCATCGCAGATATTATCCGCCTGCATTTTCGTCATATTTTTCCTTCTTTTGTCATATATATTTTTATTGTTAATATACTTATCTTTCATAACATTGTCAATTGAATTTATACGTATAATCTCTATCTGGAAATCTCCATTAATTAGGAAATGACTCTATTTTCTGCGTAAAATCGTACATTCTATACGAGAAATTTTGATATTTTCATTTATTTTATTTTTATCATTACAATGTTGTAAACATTATATTCTTTAATCTTTGCAAATTAGATTGACAATCTTAGCAGGGTAACTTATACTGTATCGTACAGTAATTTCTTGATAAATGAAGGAAAATAATGCACTCAGTGTCAAAGGAGGTTACACTATGCAGTATTCTTTTTCAGACCGGATCAGGAATGTAAAACCCTCAGCCATCCGAGAAATCCTCAAGGCAATTACCATGAATCCGGATATCATCTCATTTTCCATGGGCAGTCCTTCAAACGAAGCTATCCCTGTACAGGAAATCCATGAGATCGCAGAGAAGATTTTTGCGCACCAAGCCATTGCTTCGCTGCAGTACGGTATTACCGAAGGATATGCACCTCTCCGTGAGTCAACGGCAGATCGACTGAAAAAAGTGTTCGGAATCGGCAGAGAATTCGATGATGTCATCATCACTACCGGCGGTCAGCAGGGGCTGGAGTTGACACCAAAGATCCTGCTGAATCCTGAAGACACCGCAATCGTTGAAAGCCCTTCATTTGTGAGCGGCATCAATGCCATCAAGTCCAACTGCCCGAATGTCATTGGCATCGACATGGATGACGAAGGAATTGATCTTGCCAAACTGGAAGAAGCGATCCGCACACATAAGAACGTCAAACTCCTCTACTTGATTCCTACCTTCCAGAATCCCAGCGGGAAGACCATGAGTCTGAAGCGACGGAAGGCCGTCTATGATCTCTGCGTGAAAAACAACATTGTTATCCTGGAGGACAATCCTTACGGGGAACTCCGCTTCAACGGCGAAGATATCCCCACCATCAAATCCATGGACACCGAGGGTATCGTCATCTACAATGGCTCGTACTCCAAGGTTATCTCTCCCGGCATGCGTATTGGCTTCATCTGCGCACCGAATGAGCTGATGCAGAAGCTGATTGTCGCGAAGCAGGTCGGAGACTGCCACACCAACATGTTCTTCCAGATGGTCTGCGATGAATTTCTGCGGCACTATGATGTTGCGGCTCATATAGAAAAAATTCGCGGGATCTACCGTCAGAAGTCGGGCCTGATGATCAAACGAATCGAAGAGACTTTCCCTGAGGAAGTGACATTCACTCGTCCTGACGGTGGATTATTCCTATGGTGCACTCTTCCTGAAGGCTATGATTCCATGGATCTCGCACGTCTGGCTACGCAGCGCGGCGTTGCTTTTGTTCCTGGCTGCTCCTTCATGGTAGATGACACGGCTCCTTGTTCGTCCTTCCGCCTCAACTACTCCACTCCTTCTGAAGAAGCCATTGAGAGAGGAATTCCGATTCTGGCTGATACAATCCGGGAGTTCTTGTCGAAGTAAGATATACAGAGGAGCTGCCGCAGGCAGCTCCTCTGTATGATTGTCACAATCATGCAGAATTAACGCTCTGCATCGCGATACGTTCCGTATTCTTCGCCACCCAGCCGGCGGCATTACTTCTCTGAAAAAAGGAAAGCAAGTTATGAATCTCACACCAATCGTAAATCCAGCTCGCGGCAAGCTTCGTGTAGCAGGCTGGTGTTCCGGCTCCGGGAACACCCTGTGGAAGGCGTACGAGCTGCAAAAAGAAATGGAAAAACTTCCGGAAGGATGCCCTTTTGAGATCGTTGGAATTTTTGTAGATTCCCCTGAAGCCAAGGCAGTAACCAAAGCGGCACAACTGGGAGTCCCCTGCCGCGTCATTGACATCCGTCGTTTTTACGCGGATCGTAACAAACCACTGAAAGACCGAACAGTCAGAGCAGAATATGACACCGAAGCGCTAAAAGCTGTCGAAGACTTCCATGCAGACATGATTCTACTGGCTGGATACGTCTGGGCTACAACGGATAGCATCCTTGATCACTATCTTGTTGTCAACGTTCATCCGGCGGATCTGGCAGTTCGGGACAAAGAAGGACATCGCGTTCTTGCCGGAGCAAATGGAATCAAGTCAGCATTTGACCGACATATGGAATATCTCAGAGCCAGTTCACATATTGCCACCCGTGAACTGGATGCAGGACCTCTTCTGGTTCGGTCTCCGAAAATTCCAGTGGATTATACTCTCCACGAGAATTACGATGATCGTTTTCGGTATTACCTGAAACTGGTGAATGAACAGAGCCGCATGGTCGGCGCCCGGACAGTGCTCGAATTGGCTCTCGGCTACTATGCATTGGATGATCATGGTCAACTCTATTACCGGGGAGAACCCTGCCCCAATGGTCTGACATTCGATTCCTGGGAGGAAAACAAGCCCTGGTTTGAAACGCACCGTGAGAAACTATATGCTCCCAGCTCCGTAGCGGTCATCGGTGCATCTAAAAAACCGGGGATCGGGAAGGCTATCGTAGAGAACCTGCTGAAAATGAAATTTACCGGAAAAATCTATGCAGTAAATCTGCGGGGAGAAGACGTACTTGGCGTACCAGGCTACACCTCCGTCCTGAAAATTCCGGATGAAGTAGATCTCGGCGTAATTTCCGTTCCCTCCGGTGCTGCTCTTCAGGTTGCTGAAGAGTGCGGTCAAAAAGGTGTCGCAGCTATCGTCTGCATCACGGCCGGTTTTCGCGAAATCGGCGGTGAAGGCATCCAGCGAGAGAAAGAACTGACACGTATCATTCGGGAGTATAATATGTGTCTGCTCGGGCCAAACTGCATGGGCATCGCCAATACCGATCCAAAAATAAACCTCAGCGCTACAATTATCACTGGAACTCCCCCTGTGGGACATGTCGCTTTTCTCACACAATCCGGTGCACTCGGAGCAAGTCTGGTGGATTATGCCGATGAACTTGGTGTCGGCTTTTCTGCTGTTATCTCCATGGGGAACATGATTGATGTCAATCCCTGCGATTTTCTTCCTATCCTGGAGCAGGATGAGAATACCAGGATCATCTGCATGTATATGGAAACGATTCCCGAGCCCTACCGCTTTGAGCGAGCCATGCGGCGAATGACCAAACCCGTCATTATTATCAAATCCGGACGCACAGCAAAAGGAGCAGCGGCAGCGAGTTCTCACACTGGAAGTCTGGCAGGGAACGACAACACCGCCGACGCTCTTCTGATTAAATCCGGAGCCATACGGGTTGAAAATCTTGAAGATGCTTTTCTTCTGGCTGCAAGCCTGAGCAGAATGCCCTTTATCCGCGGTACGCGAGTGGGCATCATTTCCAACGCCGGAGGTCTCGGCACACTCACCACCGATGCTCTGGTGAAATATGGATTTGAATTACCTGAACTTCCCGCAGAAGAGCAGACGAAACTTGCTGCAAAGCTTCTCCCTGAAGCATCCACTCACAATCCTCTGGATCTCGTGGCACCTGCGCCACCCGCTCACTATGCCGCAGCAGCGCAGGCTATGGCAGACAGCGGCAAATATGATGCGCTCATCGTTGACTGCGTACCTCCCGCCACTATTGACACGGGAGAAGTCGCTCAGGCCATGGTTGGGATCCTGAAATCCACAACCATACCGATATTTTCCTGCTTCTTCGGGCCAACTCTCGGCGCTCCGGGGCGGAATGTTATGAAGGAAGCTGGTATCCCGACCTTTGATTTCCCGGATCAGATGGTTCGCACCATGAGCTATATGGTCAAAAAACCGACACAGGCCGAGGATTCTTTTGATATTCAGATTCCAGTATCCACCCGTGCCAAAGCAAAGGGATTCTTGTCTCAGGCAGCCCCTGGGGCTTATCTCGATGTTACATCCTGCTTTAAGCTCCTTAGCTTATACGGAATTCCAGTGGTGAGAAATGAATACCTTGATCTGACATCTGATCCAGCTTCACTTTCGCTCAATTATCCGGTGGTAGCAAAGATTGACCATCCGGATATCATTCATAAATCCGATGTCGGAGGGGTCAGACTGAATATATCCACCCCTGAAGAGATTGAATCTCTTCGTCAAGAATGGACAGCAAAATTTCCTGGACTGCGCGGAATTCAGCTTCAAGAGCAAGTATCCGGAAATCTGGAAATGATTGTCGGCGCTGCATATGATCCCGCACTCGGGCACAGTATCCTGACCGGCCTTGGCGGTACTATGGTAGAGCTCTACAAGGACGTCTCGTTTGGTCACGTTCCTCTTGACACCTCGGATCCTGAGCGCATGCTGCAGTCTCTTACCTGCGCTCCCCTTCTCACTGGATACCGGGGCAGCAATCCCGTGAATCGCACGCAACTTAAGGAGATCCTGATGCGTGTAAATGCGCTTCTCCTGGATTTGCCTGCTATTCGGGAGATGGATATCAACCCTCTTGTCTATGATGCCAGCCGGAACAGCTTCATCGCCGTAGATGCGCGAATCCGCCTGGGATAAGCGACATTACTTAAAATGTTATTTCTTGTAAGATTACAGGTAGAAGCAAGAGCCGTTCATCTTAACTGATGTAACGGCTTTTGTTCTTTGGGCAAGCAGAAAAGCTCCTGGCGGTTGCTTTCCGTCGTTTTATCATGATATAATTGGGGATAATTTTCGGAGAAGGAATATCAATCTTTATGAATGATAGCGACAATTTAACTTTTACCATCAATCAAGTCGCCAAGATGATCGGCGTCGTGCCTGCGACAATTCGCAACTGGGAGAAAAACGGACTCATTACTGTCAAGCGTTCTTCCAGCAACTATCGCGTGTTCACCATGGATGATATAAAACTGCTGAAGAAGATCAAGGAATACTCCGTGGATCGGCACATGGGAGCTCACGCCATACGTATGCTGCTCCCCACCTCATCAGGCAGTGAGATTGAAAAATGCATGGACAAACAGATGGAGAATGTGTACTCCAGGAAGATGATCAGCCAGAAATGGAAAGAGATTCGAAAGCAGCAGGGATACACTCTTGAGGAAGTCAGCCAGCATGTCGGCATCTCCGTTGCCCATCTCAGCAAGCTGGAGAACGGCGGCAACATCTCTCTGAACATGATGAATAATCTCGCCCACTTTTACCACGAAAATCCTCTGTATTTCATGAATCAATCAGTACAGGAAAGTCATATCGTGCGAAAAGATTCCGGTGAACAATTCAAGCTGACGGATGATCCCGGCATGAAGATGACTTCACTGGTTGCACTCCACGAACACGTCATGTATCCCGTCCTCTGCGAAGTCGAGCCCGGTCACGGCGGCCTGTTACCTCACACTCATAACGGAGAAGAGTTCATGTATCTTCTTTCCGGAACCCTGGAAATCCATCTGAACGATACAGAGACATACATTCTCCACCCTGGGGACACCTTTTATCACTACGGATCCGAACAGCACAGCTGGGAAAATATCTCAACAAAAACAGCTCGGATCATCTGGGTGCACTCCATGCTCTCTCAGCACACCGAAAAGAAGAAATGATACGGATTTTGTCTACGTAACATGTGTACAGCCTCATGCCACAGAGTATGGCATGGGGCTGTACACAAAATTAAACATATCCAACTGTATCGATTCCTGGATTCGCCTTTTCAACATCCTCACTGCTCTCCGCGTGGTACTCATCCAGCCTTTCGCAGTTTTTAATCGCCTCTTTTGTCTTCGGATGGAATAATGGCTCCATACCTTCCCCGTAAATATCCTTTTTGAATGTTCTCGGATTTTCTGGGAGAAAATCGGTAAGAGAATATAAATCTGTGACTCCGGTATGATAGTCCTTCTCGACAAAATATATCTGATCTCGCCGAAACAACTCTAAATCCAGCAGGCTGTCATCATGTGAATGAAAGATAAGCTGCGCTCCATTTCGATTTACCTCAGCATCATGAAACAATCCGATAAAATACCGCGCGAGGCTGAGATGCAGACTATTATCCAGTTCATCAACAACTATCGTCCTTCCTTTTTCAAGGGCCTCCATAATGAAAAGTGCAAAAATTCGCCGGCCAGATCTGTCTGATGACAGATCGGCCGGCGGAAGTATGATAATAATATTTTCCCCGTCTTAAATCTTGAACCGGTATCCTACGCCCCAGATCGTCTCGATATACTGCGGCTTGGAGGTATCCATCTCGATCTTCTCGCGGATCTTCTTGATGTGAACCGTGACGGTCGCGATGTCTCCGACGGACTCCATATCCCAGATGTTATTAAACAGCTCTTCCTTCGTAAACACGCGGTTCGGGTGCGAAGCCAGAAACGTCAGAAGATCGAATTCCTTGGTCGTAAAATTCTTCTCCACGCCGTTGATGAACACACGGCGCGCCGTCTTGTCAATCTTCAGGCCGCGGATCTCGATGACCTCATTCTTCTCCGTATTGCTTCCGATCAGCCGCTCATAGCGCGACAGATGCGCCTTGACGCGCGCGACCAGCTCGCTCGGGCTGAACGGCTTCGTGATATAGTCGTCCGCGCCGAGCCCCAGCCCGTGAATCTTGTCAATGTCATCCTTCTTCGCGGAGACCATCAGAATCGGCGTGTCCTTCACGGCGCGGATCTTCTTGCAGATCTCAAATCCATCCGTTCCGGGGAGCATCAGGTCCAGGATATACAGATCAAAATCCTCCTTCAGCGCCCGCTCCAGACCCGTGTCACCGCGGTTCTCAATCTCCACCTCAAAGCCAGACAGCTCCAGATAATCCTTCTCAAGCTCCGCGATGCTCTCCTCATCCTCAATAATCAGAATTGTGCTCATCTTCTGTCATCCTCCTGCCGGCTGATCCGGCTGTCTTCCCGCGGCGGCTCTGCCGCGCCGCGTCCCTTCTTCTCATGCCATCCCGTTTCTTCGGATTCTCCTCCGCCGATGCCTCTTCCGCTTTCTCCGGCTCAGCCGTGTGTTCCTGGTACTTGCGCAGCTGAAAATGCATGATCGTCCCGGTGCCTTCTTTGCTCGTCGCCCAGATCCGGCCGCCATGGTCGTCGATGATCTTCTTCACGATCGACAGGCCGATCCCGCTGCCGCCGGTAGACGAACCGCGCGAAGCATCCGCCCGGTAGAAGCGGTCGAAGATGTACGGAATATCCTTGGCGGCAATTCCTCTTCCGTTGTCCTCGATCTCCACCCGGATCTCATCCCCCGCATCGCGCAGCCGCATGGCAATGAGCGTCTTCTTCTTGTCGCTGTACTTCAGGGAATTGCTGATGATATTGTTGATCACCCGCTTGAGCTGCTCTCCGTCCCCGATGATCTCCGTGTCATCCGGCACATAATTCGAGTAATTCAGCTCCGCGCCGCGCGCCGTCAGCTCGGTGGCAAGCTCATCGGCACAGTCGGAGAAATACGATTTCACATTGATCCGCTCGAAATTGTAGGGGATCCGGTTGGTGTCAATCTTGGAGTAGATGGTGAGCTCCTCGATCAGATTCTGCATGTCGCTGGCCTTGTTGTAGATGGTGCGCACGTATTTCATAATCTTCTCCGGAGAGGAGGCAACGCCGTCCAGAATGCCCTCGCAGTAACCCTTGATCGTCGTCAGCGGCGTTTTCAGGTCGTGAGAGATATTGCTGATCAGGACCTTGCTGTCCTGATCATACTGCATCTTCTCCTCCGCCGTCTGCTTCAGCCGGACACGCATCTCCTCGAACGCGCGGCACAGATCGCTGATCTCATCCTTCCCGGTCACCTCAAGCTGAAAATCCAGGTTGCCGCTCTTGATCTCCTGCGTGGCTTTCTGCAGCGTGGAGAGCGGCCGGATGATCTGGCTGTTGAGCCAGCTGATGAGAATGACCGCTGTGACGATCAGAACCAGAACGATCATGATGAACAGCTGCAGCAGCATCTGCTGGTACGGCGGAGTCAGCTCACTCAGCTCCTCGATCAGATGAAACCGCGTGATCAGCGCCAGAACGACGAGCATGAGCAGAACAGGCAGCAGAATCAGCGCCAGAAACGTCCAGAACATTTTCGTGCGCAGTTTCACGATAATCCCCTCTTCCTGCGGCCGGTCAGCCGCTCAGTTTGACCTTCTCCATCGCGGTACCGGAGAATATCAGGCAGGAATCCGATCCCGTCATGATCAGCTTCTGAATCGACGCCTGCATTTTCCCCTGATATTTGACGCGGCCGCCCGGGCTCAGGATCAGGCACTCATTTCCATTACAAAACACCGCGTATGATCCGGAGAACTCGGCCTCATCGAAGCGGAAGCTGAGTCCCGTCTCGAATTTTCTCCGTCCATCATCGTCATAGACACGCAGCGTCATCCCCGACGTCCCCTCCTGCGTCACCACTCCGATGCGGGAATCCGACGTAAATACGCTCAAAATGGCGGCGGAGCATTCGATGCTCTTCACGAGGGAAGGGCTTCTCTCATTGCGCAGGGAATAGATGTTGACCTGGTTGTCCCCGAACGCCACAGCGCGGCTGTCCGACAGATATTGTACATCGGCAAACATCGTAGTATTATAGTCAAATTTACCGACGACACGGTCGGATTCATTCTTGCCGACATCAAAATTGTAGAAGAGCACCCGGTTCCGGAGCACTCCCTCCTCCAGCCGGATCATCGAAGCCATGAGACCGGTTCCCTTCGGAGAAACCGACAGAGCCAGCGGGAATCCGTCCCCGTCCAGCTTGGTCTTGATCCGGATATCCAGCACCGCGCCGCTCCGGTCATAGAAGTTGATGTAGCTGGCATCCGTGTCATCGGTTTCCAGCACAAGCACCCCGTGGTCGGACACACTGAAGGAGAGGATCGGCTGCGTGGTGGTCACGGTACCGGTCACTCCGCTCGCGTCAAAGATCACCGCAGTCTGCGACTGGATATCGGCCACGGCGCCATACCGGTCCCGCACGATGACCCGCGGACTCTGCATGGAATAGCCGTAATTCCAGATCACATTGCCGCTCGTATCGAGCGCCTGCACGCCATCTCCGGTCACCTTCAGGATCTGCTTCCCGAAGACACTGTACGTGGCGTTCTCACTGCCGACCCCGTCCTTCTGCCAGACCGGCTCGGCCTTCGTGAATTTCTGCTCCGTGCTGATCCAGTGCGCCAGCACAACAATCAGCACGAATGAGACAATCACCGCAAGAACGATCAGAGCCCGCCTTTGATTCCGCTCATGCAGGGACTGCTCGAGGTCTTCTCTGTCGCCCGGCGACAGATCCGGAACGAAGTTCCGCTTCAGTTTTTTCTTTTTCTCCTGCCGCTGCAGATCGTTGTTCTCGCTCATATCTCTCCTATGCTCCGAGTTCATCCGAAAGCCGCGCGAACTGCTCCAGTGTGAGCGTCTCTCCTCGCACATTGGCAGAAAGCCCCAGCCGCTCCAGCGCCTTTGCGGTCTCTTCCTTCGTAAATGGCAGCTCCTGGGAGTTCCCGATTCCATTCACGAGTGTCTTGCGCCTCTGATTGAACGAAGCGCGGATGAGCGCAAACATCCTCTTTTCATCCTGAACCCGGACCGGAGGCTCAGCATGACGCGTCAGACGGATCACGGCGGATCCCACCTGCGGACGCGGAAGGAAGCAGTTCGGCGGCACATTGGCCGCCAGATACGGCTCGGCGTAATACTGAACCGCCAGCGACAGCGCCCCGTAGTCCTTGCTCCCCGGCCCGGCCTGCATGCGCATTGCCACCTCCCGCTGCACCATCACGGTGATGGAATCAACCGGCTGATGGTTCTCAAGAAGACCCATGATGATCGGAGTCGTAATATAGTAGGGAAGATTGGCCACCACCTTGATCGGCCGGCCGCCATTGGCGGACCGGGCCAGCTCCCCGATGTCGTACTTCAGAATATCTTCATTGACAATCTCGACATTGTCAAGCTCCGCCAGTGTCTCCTGCAGAATCGGAATCAGATCGCGGTCAATCTCCACCGCGACCACCTTTCCCGCCTCCGCGGCGAGGCGCTGCGTCATGGTTCCGATCCCCGGACCGATCTCGAGCACCAGATCGTCCTTCCGGATATCCGCTGCCCGCACGATCTTGTCAAGGACGTGAGAATCAATCAGGAAATTCTGCCCATACTTCTTACGGAAGGAGAATCCGTGGGAACGAATGACCTCGACCGTCCGCTTCGGATCCACCAGGTCCGGCAGCCGTCCGCTGTCCTCTTCCCCGCCTGTGAAAACGTCCGGTTCCCTGCGATCGAGAGACTTCATACCATTTTCCCTTCCTCCTGCGTCAGACGGTAGAACCGCAGGGCGTTGTTCCAGCAGATTTCTTCCAGTTCCCCGGGATCCTCGTTCCGAAGCTCCGCCACCTTCTGAATCACATAGCGGATCTTCCCGGAATCATTGCGTCGGCCGCGGAACGGTTCCGGCGCGAGATACGGACAGTCCGTCTCCAGCAGGATCCGGTCCGCCGGCATAGCCGCCACCACTTCCTTGAGCTTACGGGAATTCCTGAAGGTGACTACGCCGCCGATCCCCAGATAATATCCCATGTTCAGGTACATCTCTGCCTGTTCCGGGCTGTAGGAATAGCAGTGAATATCCACTGTGCCCGCCGGTAGCGCCATCTCCTGCACGATTTCCATGGTATCCCGCGCCGCATCGCGGCTGTGGATCACAACAGGGAGTCCGAGCCGGCCGGCCAGTTCCATCTGGGCGCGGAACCAGTATCTCTGCAGATCCCGGCTCTCCCTGTACCAGTGATAATCCAGGCCGATCTCACCGACAGCCACCGCCTTCGGCGCGCGGAGGCGCTCCGTCAGCCAGCCCAGAATGCTGTCCTTCTCTTTCTCCATCTCGCCGATCTCATCCGGATGAAATCCGAGGACCTCGTAGATGAAGTCGTACTTCTGAGCGAGCGCATGGGCTGCCTCAATCGAAGCGCGGTTCGAGCTCGCATTGGCGATGCCCCATACTCCCTCCGCGTGCAGCCGGGTGAGCAGTTCCTCTCTGTCCGGGTCAAATGCCTCGTCATCGTAATGTGCATGTGTATCGAATATCATCGCTGCCTCTTACAGGACATTCCCTCTGATAAAAAACGGCCCCGGGGGCAGTACCCTCGGGGCCAGTCAGATCCTTGCTTCCGGCTTCTCGCCTACCTGCAAAGAATACCATAGTTCCTGTCTAAATTCAAGCTTGCTCATCCGTCATCCGGGAAGCATGCTCCCTTCCTCCGGATGCGCTCTTCTCTTCCTGCGGAGAGATCAGCCTTCAATCGGGATGAACTTCTTCTGTTCTACTTCCGGCTTCTCCTCCTTCTTCGGCACCGTCACCGTCAGAACACCATCGGCGAATTTCGCCTTGATGTCTTCCTTCGTGACATCTTCACCGACATAGAAGCTTCTGCTGCAGCTGCCGGAATAACGCTCCTTGCGGAGATACTTGCCTTCCTTATCCTTCTCGTCCTTGTTCTCCTGATGTCCAGCCTCAATCGTGAGATAGCCATCCTTCAGATCCGCGTGGATATCCTCTTTCGAGAATCCCGGAAGTTCCATCTCAATCTGATAAGCACCATCCGTCTCCTTGATATCGGTGCTCATCGTGTTCCCGTAATTCCTTCTTGCAGCCGGCCAGAAGGAACCATTGAAGAAATCATCAAACAGACTGTCTGCGAAATTATCCTGGAAAATACTCGGTGTAAACATAATCAATGCCTTCTTTCTTCATCTGCCGGCCTTGTTGGCATCTGCCGCATACGGCATCCTGCACCAGGTCAGGCTCTATTCCAAAGCTTCCTTGCGGAAGAAACTCATGTGCATCCGGCGTCTTCCGGGCGCCGGTTCAAGCGGACAACATGTCTATCTATCATAAACTGGGGTGCGGATCGCACTGCCAGGTATCTTTCGGTATATCATCAGCAGCTTTCCCGCTGCACTCGTTCTCCCTTCGGCCTGTCTCACTGGCCTTCCGGGTATCTCTTCTCTTCCTGTGGGAGAAAGAATCTCCCGCGAGAATTTACTCGATGGCGATTCGCCGTTCCTCAGCAGCCTTCTCATAGGCTTTCTTCGGGATCGTCAGCCTCAGCACACCATCCTGACAGGATGCCTTCAAATCTTCGGTCTTCACATCGCCCACATAATATCTGCGCTCACACTTGCCGTCGTAGCGTTCCTGTCTCACGGGTTTTCCGGTCTCTTCTCTGGAGAAATCCGCTTCCACGGTCAGGTATTCGTCTTCTACATAAGCCTGAATCTTATCTTTCGCTACACCCGGAAGATCCACATCCACCAGATAAGCATCCTCGGTCTCATAAATATCACTGCGCATCAGATCATTTCTGCGTTCCATCATGACTAACCCTTCTTTCTTTATTCAAGCTTTCTGTCTGTACCATCCGGCCCCTGCCGGATGCTGTTTCCCTGTCAGAGGTCTCTGTCTGTTTCCTTTTCCCTCCCGACAATTGTGTTATAGCACTGTTGTTAGCACTCGTCAAGTGTGAGTGCTAACATTTTTTTGTGAACATTCTGTGAAGCCATTCTCTGCTCTTCCAAGGTCCCCATCGGCCATGACAGATCCAAGTGATTTTTTCTTCAAACTGCCGCCCTAAAGTCAGGATACCAGGAAAGCTTCCCTTCCTTCCCGCAGCACTTTCCAGGATCCGCTGTTCGAAATGAGCTGAAATACAGGGATTTTTCTGATATATATAAAAAAGGCCGCAGCCTGCTGGCCGCGGTTTGCGAAGAAATACACTCAAAGGAGGTACCCATGTCGGTTCTGGATTCCCTTGTCACTGTCCTGACTTCGGCATTGAGCCGAATTGTTCTGGCGATTCTGGTATTTGTCATCGGAAGATTTGTCATCCGGAAGCTTCTTCAGCTGCTCGCCCGGCTGAAGAGCACCGAGAAGCTGGACCCGACGGTCCGCTCTTTCCTGCAGAACTTCTGCAAGGTTGCTCTCTACATCATCCTGGTGATCTCCATCATCAGCATCCTCGGCGTGCCGATGGCATCGGTCATCACCGTCCTGGCCTCCGCCGGCGTTGCTGTCGGCATGGCGCTGCAGGGCTCCCTGAGCAACCTCGCCGGAGGAATCATGCTGCTGATCTTCCGTCCGTTTTCCGTCGGTGATTATATTGCCGCCAGCAGCGAAGAAGGCACCGTCCGGGCGATCACTCTTTTCTACACGGAACTTGTCACCGTGGATAACAAGAAGATCCTGATCCCCAACGGTACCCTCATGAATGCCAGCGTCACGAACTACTCCTCCGAGCCAACACGCCGCGTGGACATCGCCTTCACCTGCGCCCGCGACGAGGACCCAGCTAAGGTCCGCGGAATTCTTCTGGACGCCGCTTCCCGCTGCCATCTGGTGCTGGCCGACCCCGCGCCGGCTGCTGTCCCGACCGGCGCAGGCAGTGATTCTCTCGAATTCACCATCCGCGCCTGGACGAAAAATCAGGACTACTGGGAGGTATACTCCTACCTCATGACTGACATCACGGAATCCATGACCGCCGCCGGAATCAAGGGCCCCGCTGCCCGCGTCATCACGGAAGAGCAGTAGTGGAACAGAGGGATTCCTCTTTTTTCTGGCAAATCATACCGCGACAGAACGGGTGGCCTTTGACAGAAGCAACGGAAGGCAGGAGTGATCCCCCTGCCTTCGGTTAAATCGTATCAAAGCAGGAACCATTCTCCTGCCATTTCTCTTATCTCTCTCCCGCGAGCCGGCGGAACTCCTCCAGTTTCTTCCGGGCTTCCGGCGAGAGATTCCGCGGCGCGGCGATCTCAATCTGCACGATCTCATCTCCGCGCACTCCCGTATGGTTCCGATCCGGCGCGCCTTTCCCGCGCAGCCGCATCTTTGCGCCAGGCGACGTGCCCGGCCGGATCTTCAGGCTGACATCTCCGTAGAGAGTGTGAACAATGGTCTCACCGCCGAGCACAGCTGTCGTATACGGCACACGGGCCGTCGTGTAGATGTCGCGGCCTTTTCTCTCATATCCTTCCTTCGGAAGCACATGAATTCTCAGATAGAGATCCCCGGCCGGACTGCCGTAACTTCCCTTGCCGCCCTGCCCCTTCAGACGGATCTTCTGTCCGTCCTCGATGCCGGCAGGAATGTGCACCTTCAGGGAGCGCGGCCGTCCATCCACGTCCGTCACCTGAATCATGCGGTCTCCTCCGAGGACGGCATCCTCCAGGGAAACCTCCACTTCTGACTCGACATCCTGCCCGCGGCCGGAGGCATGTCCGGAGGTATATCCTCCGAATCCCGGGCCGGCTCCCTGCCAGCTGCCGCCAGACGAATATCCGCGCTCGAAGCCGCTCCCGGCGGTTCCGGTTCCGCCGCCGAAGAAATTCCTCAGGATATCATCCATGCTGCCGCCGTCGCCGCCGAAGTGAAACTCCCGGTAGGTATTCCCGTTCTGCGAGCGGTAAGTACCGCCGTTACCTCCGCCGCCGAAGCCGGAAAAACCGCCAAAACCGCCGAAGCCGCCCTGACCGCCTGCGCCAAAGGCCCTGGCTCCGCCCTGTTTCTCCCAGTTTTTCACTTCCTGACTGACATTGCCGGCACCATCAAATGCCGCCATGCCGTATTTATCGTAGTATTTTCTCTTTTCCTTATCACTGAGGATGGTATACGCCTGCGAGATCTCGGCAAAACGGTCCGCCGCGTGCTTGTCCCCGGAATTCATGTCCGGATGGTATTTCTTCGCCAGCCGGCGGAACGCACTTTTGATCTCCGGCTCGCTGGCCGTCCGGGCCACCCCCAGCACCTGATACAGATCCTTAATCTGCGTCATACCGCTCCTCCTCTCTGATGGATTATGTCCGTTTTCCTCCTCAAAAAAAGAGCCGCGCCCAAGTCGCCAGCCCTTTTCATCCGGTCGGCCGTCCGGGACGGCGGCTGGACTTCCGCCGCCCCAGGCAGCTATACGGCTATATGAGGAGTCTATCCGGGGCCTTCCTGCCCCATGGGGTCCTGCCGCAGTACCGCAGAGCCCCTGTCATCCGTTGATTTGTTCCGCGTGATATCTCTCGCCGTCGCCTCTTCACGGGATATCTTTTGCCGGTATCCTCTGACACCTCTCAGTGAGATGTTTTCTGCCGACATCCGCCGGCGCCTCTTCGCGGAACAATTCACTTAGAATCAGTCAATCGCAATGTACGTCTTCTTCGGAATGACTTCCTGCGAAGGCTTGGCAATGCGCAGCGTGAGAATACCATTCTCGTATTTTGCGTGAATGTCTTCCTGCTTTACGTCCTCACCGACGTAAAAGCTTCTCGACTGGCTGCCGCTGAAGCGCTCACGGCGCAGATAATTGCCCGCGCTGTCTTTCGCGTCTTCGTTCTTACCCCGGGACGCGGTCACCGTCAGGTAACCATCCTTCAGCTCCGCCTGAATGTCTTCCTTCTTTACTCCCGGAAGGTTCATCTGAAGCTCATAGGCGTCCGGCGTTTCCTTCACATCCGTCTGCATCTGCTCCTCGGGCTGAAAATACCGCGAAAGCGGGAGATCAAAAAAGTCATCCTGGAAAAGCCGGTCAGCAAGAGTATCATGGAAAAATGCAGGAACCATCATCATTGTGTCCTCCTTGTCTCATCCTCGCTGCCGCAGCCGAGATGCGGCGCAGAACCTCTTCCGCGTGCTCGCTCACTCCGGCCGGAATATCCGGCAGCGCTGTTATCTGCAGAAAGGAAAAACATCCAGAACGTCTTTCCTTTCGTTCTGGATGCATTATAACGCTAATGTTAGCACTCGTCAAGTGTGAGTGCTAACATTTTTGAGGACATTTTTTTGGAGGTTTTGCTGCATTGCCCTGAGACTTCCGTCTGCTCCGCTTCGTTTATTTCTCCGGCTGCTCCATTTCGGTCATTTTTCCGGCTGCTTCACTTCAGTCATTTCTCCGGCTGCTCCTCTTCGGTCATTTTTCCGGCTGCTTCGCCGGCAGAATGACGCTGATCTCCGTGCCGGTTCCCGGAATGCTGCGGAGATGAATCGATCCGCCGTGGATCCGCACCGCGTGCTTCACGATGGAGAGGCCGAGCCCCGTTCCGCCTACCGCCTTGGAGCGGCTCTTGTCCACACGGTAAAACCGTTCAAATATCCGCTCCTGCTGGTCTGCCGGAATGCCGATGCCATCGTCTGCTACCGTCAGGATGATGAGACGGGCGCCGAGGGCGGAAAGATCCGGCCCGAGAAGCAGCGGTTTGACGCTGGAAAGATCCGCCGGCGTCTCTGCCGGAGGAATCGTCTCCAGCCAGGCGCTGCCGCCCGATGAAGCTGGTCTCTGCGCGGTCTGCAGGGTGATGATCACGTTCCCGCCTTCCCGGTTATACTTTACCGCGTTATTGACCAGATTCTGCACGATTTCATGTAGCAGCCGCGGAACTCCAACCAACTCGGCCGGCGCCAGGATGGTCCGGATCACAACCCCGGACTTTTCGGCCAGCTCCGCCAGGGAGGCCGCGCAGTTTTCCGTGATCGACTTGAGATCCACCGTTTCCATCGCCATATCGCCTACATGCTCGTCCAGATGGGAGATGCTGATGATATCGTCAACCAGCCCGATCATCCGGCGCGCTTCCGTATAGATCTTGCCGGCAAATGGCGCAATATCCTCTGGCTTCACCAGTTGATCCTTCAGCAACTCGGCGTAGCCGGAGATGGACTGCAGCGGGGTTTTCAGCTCATGAGACACATTGGCGGAGAACTCCCGCCGCATCATCTCTGCCTGTGCCTTCTCCGTGATGTCGAGCAGGACCACCGTCACGCCGCGGACATCAGGAGCAAACTCACGACGCGAGTCCAGCGAGAGTGATTCCTCCGCCTTCTGAATCGCAGCATCGTCTGCATCGGCAGCCGGCGGCCCCGCGGTGATGATCGGAGAAGCGATAATCTGATACGTCCGTCCGCCAATCTCCGTCTCGGTCTCCGCTCCATTTCCCTTCGCCGCCCGAAGGATGGCACCGACAATCGCCATGTTCCTGGTCACGGCAAGAACATCCTGCCCTACGCAGTCCCGGCCGACATCCAGCAGGCGCTCGGCTGCCCGGTTGATGCTGATGACCTGCGCGTGATTTCCGAGGAGAACCATTCCTTCCTTCATGCTGCTGAGGATCGTATCCAGCTGCCTGGTCCGCGTGGTCAGCTCACGGGACTGACGGAACAGCTCCCGCTGCTGACTGTCAATCCGCCGGAGAAGCGGCGCCAGCTCATCGTAGTCCTCATTCTCCAGAGGGGCGTCAAGATTGATCTCATTGAGCGGCTTGACAATCCGCCTGGCGAGACGGGTCGCCATGAAGAAGGCCAGCGTGACCGCAGCCAGCGCAATCAGGCACAGAGGACGCAGAAGGCCGAGAAACAGGGATAAGATCGAAGGCCGGGACAGAGAAAGGCGCAGCACGGAGCCATCCTTCATCCGCACGGCAGAGTAGAGCAGCTGCTCCATCATGGTGCTGGAATACCGGGAACTCTCGCCGTAGCCGTCCGCAAGAGCCTCCTGGACCTCCTCGCGCTTCAGGTGATTCTCCATCTTCGTCGCGTCGGTCTGAGAATCATAGAATACCGTTCCATCCGGTTCGATCCAGGTGAATCTCGTATTTCCCGTCTTCAGACTCGAGAAATACTCCATTCCCTCGGATTCTACTCCTTTTGCCGCCAGATATGCCTCCGTCTGAAGCATATCCTTGGTTCTCTCCCTCTGGTAATCGTTCATGATCCCCAGAATCAGCAAAAAAGAGGCTGCCAGCACAATCAATGCCGTCAGCCATATCGAACGAAAGATCTTTCTGGTCATATCTGCTCACTCCCCGTCTGCTGTGAGTTATCCTGCCGCATATCGGACACGGACAACCATCCTCCGGTATCCGGGATTTTCATGAACGGCATATGCATTCCCGCAGTACCGGCCATCTTTTCTGTAAAAGCCTGCCGCTCTGTGGGAGCCGTCCGCTCCATTTATGCGTCCGCTTCCATTCGGTAACCGACACCCCGCACTGTGCGGATCCGGTCGCCGCAGCGGCCCAGTTTCGTGCGCAGCGTACCGATATGCACGTCAACCGTCCTCGTCTCGCCCTCATAATCGGTATCCCACACGGCCGAGAGCAGCGCATCTCTGGTGAATACGCGCCCGGGGTTCTGAAGGAACAACTTCAGAAGTTCGTATTCCTTCAGCGTGAGTTCAATCTCTTTCCCGTCGACGCTCACGCGGTGTCCCTCTGTATCCATCCGGATGCCCGCCGTATGAAGCACCGGTGAGTTTTCCTTCGGCCGCACTCTCCGAAGTACTGCCTTGATGCGGGAGATCATCTCCATCATGCCGAATGGCTTGGCGAGATAGTCGTCCGCCCCCAGGTCCAGACCGATCACCTTGTCGTACTCATTGCCCTTCGCCGTCGCCATGATCACGGGAATATCCTGCGTAGCCGGCGCCGCCTTCAGAGATTTCAGGATGGAGATTCCGTCCTCATCCGGAAGCATGATGTCAAGCAGAATCAGCTCCGGCAGTTCCTCCGCGAGCGCCTTGCGGAACGGCGCTGCCGCAGAGAAGCCCCTGGCTGAAAATCCCGATGCATTCAGCGCATAGATCATCAGTTCACGAATGCTGTCGTCATCCTCCACACAATATATCATTCTTCACCTCGTGCCATACCGCAGCCCGAACCTGCCGGCTTCCTCAGGCAATCTCCCGCCTGAGGTCCATTTCCCGCCCGGGCTTCTTTTTCTTCCGGTGCCAGAAGGTAACCATCCTTCAAAGTCCTCTGCTCTTCCGGTTTCCACCTGCTGCCACCTGCCGGAGTCTCATTTCCTAATAATCCGTATGGCTGCTTCAGGCGTCTGCCGGGCGCTGTCCTGTGATGGAGAAGATCACCCATCCGGCAATATTCACGGCATGATCTCCGATCCGCTCAAAATACTTCGCGATCATCAGAAGATCCATGATCGCTTCTCCGTCCACTCCCGGCGTTTTCAGCATCTCGATCAGCTTGTTCTTGACGACGTCAAAATAGCCATCTACGGTATCATCATATTCTACCACATATTTGGCCAGATTCTCATCTTCTTTGACAAAGGCGTCGATGCTGTTGCCGACCATCTTCTTGACGGCTTCGGACATGTCCCGGATCGGAATGCTGCTGGCGTACTCAGAGCTGTGAGACATCGTCACGATCTCCGCGATATCGGCGGACTGATCGCCGACACGCTCCATATCCGTCACCATCTTCAGCGCCGAGGACACGGTGCGCAGATCCCGCGCGACCGGCTGCTGCTGAAGCAGAAGCCGGAGGCAGATATTCTCGATCTCCCGCTCCTTGCGGTTGATATCCTCCATCTGTTCCGGCAGGGCATTCGCCATCTTCATATCGTGATCGAGAAGAGCTCCCGCGGCCTCACTGATCGCGTGCTCGCAGAGCATCCCCATCGTGATCATCTCTCGCTTCAGAATAGCAAGCTGCTCATCAAACTGCATACGCATGGACTCTTATCTCCTTTTCCTCCGCCAGGGCGGACTCTCCGCCCTGCCCTACGCGCCGCTTTGCTGGCATCACACTGCCTCATTCCGAAAGATCAGCCGAACCGGCCGCTGATGTAATCCTCGGTGCGCTTGTCATCCGGCATCGAGAACATCTTCTGCGTGCTGCTCGCCTCAACCAGTTCACCCAGCAGGAAGAAGGCGCATTTGTCGGACACACGAACGGCCTGCTGCATATTGTGCGTGACCATGACAATCGTCACCTGACTCTTCAGTTCCTGCGTCAGATCCTCGATCTTTCCGGTGGAAATCGGGTCCAGTGCGGAGGTAGATTCGTCCATCAGAAGGATATCCGGTCCGACCGCCAGGGCTCTGGCGATACACAGACGCTGCTGCTGACCGCCGGAGAGGCGAAGCGCAGACCGGTTCAGGCGGTCCTTGACTTCATCCCAGATCGCGGCCTGCTTCAGCGAGGTCTCCACGATCTCATCCAGCTTGGCCTTCGACCGGATCCCATGCGTCCGCGGACCGTAAGCAATATTGTCATAGATGCTCATCGGGAACGGGTTGGCCTTCTGGAACACCATGCCGATCTCCTTGCGCAGCCAGGTAACGTCCACATCTTTGTCGTAGATATTCTTCCCGCGATAACCCACATGTCCGGTGATCTTCACGTTCGGCACCAGATCGTTCATCCGGTTCAACGTCTTCAGGAAGGTCGATTTGCCGCATCCGGACGGTCCGATCAGCGCCGTAATCTGATGCTCCGGGATCGTCATGGAAACTTCCTTCAGCGCGTGATGCTGGCCATACCAGAGGTTCAGCCCCTTCGCCTCCATCACAGCAGCGCCCTCGGGCTCTGCTTCCTCCTGCCGGCTCATATCGGTGCGGACGGCACCGGCGGGAATATCCTTATTGATCTTCAGTTCCTCTGTTTTCTCCATTGCGATTATTCCTTCTCCGCACTTGCCGCGCGGCTTATGATGCATAACTTCTCAGGCGGCCGGGATCACCGCGGCGATCTCCGGCTGAAGCAGGGGGAATCTGCGTTACTGCCTCTTCCCGCGGAGCCGGCTGCCAATTGCCTCAGCACTGAGGTTGATGATAAATGTCAGAATCATCAGGATGACGGCGATTGCAAAGGCGACTCCCACCTCACCACGCTCACTGGCGTATACATAGAGCGCCACGGTCAGCGTTGCCGAGGATGTGTTCAGGGACTGAATAAAGCCATTGAGAGCCAGTCCAAAACCTGCCGTAAACAGCAGAGCGGCGGACTCACCGACGATTCGTCCGATGGCCAGAATGCAGCCGGTGACAATACCGTCGACGGCATTCGGCAGAACCACCGTGCGGATCATATGCCATTTCCCCGAACCCATGGCGAGCGCGCCTTCCCGGTAAGCATCAGGAACGGTCTTCAGGCTTTCCTGCGTAGTACGCAGAATCGTGGGAAGGACCATCATCACCAGGGTCAGGCCGCCGGCAAGGATACCCTGCTTCAGGCCGAACAGCTGCGTGAACAGAAGCATGCCGACCAAGCC
>CADBOY010000052.1 GCA_902796405.1 uncultured Lachnospiraceae bacterium
AGGAGGCGGATGCCGTGGAGCGCGCGGTCGCGCAGACTCTTCACGACGGATACCGCACCGGGGATATCTGGTCAGAGGGCTGCCAGAAAGTGGGAACTTCCGGGATGGGAGATGCCGTCGTTGCGAGAATCCGCAAGGAATAAAGCAGATCCGGACAGTACCGGCTGATGGCCCGAACGCGACGCGGGAAATACCGCAGAGGGCTCCGGCAGCAGAGAACCGATGGAATTCGTCCGGGCAGCTTCGCCCGGATGCGCCAGAGATAATATAATGGAGAGCTGATTTATGAAGAGTGATAACGTGAAGAAGGGAATGCAGCAGGCACCGCACCGCTCGCTGTTCAACGCCCTTGGAATGACGGAAGAAGAGATGGAGCGGCCGCTGGTCGGCATCGTGAGCTCATGGAATGAGATCGTTCCCGGCCATATGAATATCGATAAAATTGTGAACGCGGTAAAGATGGGCGTTGCCATGGCCGGCGGTACCCCAGTTGTATTCCCTGCCATCGCGGTCTGTGATGGCATCGCGATGGGGCACGTTGGGATGAAGTACTCTCTTGTGACCAGAGACCTGATCTGCGATTCTACGGAGTGCATGGCCATTGCCCACCAGTTTGATGCTCTTGTCATGGTGCCGAACTGCGACAAGAATGTTCCCGGCCTGCTGATGGCGGCGGCACGGCTGAATCTCCCTACCGTATTTGTGCGCGGCGGCCCGATGCTGGCCGGCCATGTCGGCGGAAAGAAGCGCAGCCTCTCCAGCATGTTCGAGGCAGTTGGCGCTTATGCTGCCGGGAAGATGACGGAAGAGGACGTGAAGAACTATGAGGAGCATGTATGCCCGACCTGTGGGTCCTGCTCCGGCATGTACACCGCCAACAGTATGAACTGTCTGACGGAGGCGATCGGCATGGGCCTGCGCGGCAACGGCACGATCCCTGCGGTCTATTCGGAGCGCCTGAAGCTCGCGAAGCACGCCGGCATGAAGGTCATGGAGCTTCTGGAGAAGAACATCCGGCCCCGCGATATCCTGACGCCGAAAGCATTCCACAATGCGCTGACCGTGGACATGGCACTGGGATGCAGCACGAATACCATGCTTCATATCCCTGCGATTGCCCATGAGGCGGGAGTGGAGCTGGATCTTGACATGGCGAATGACATCAGCCAGAAGACGCCGAATCTCTGCCACCTGGCACCGGCCGGTCCCACTTACATCGAGGATCTGAATGAGGCGGGCGGCGTCTACGCCGTCATGAAGGAGCTGGCAGACACCGGCCTCCTGTACACGGATCTGATTACGGCGACTGGTAAGACGGTGGGTGAGAACATCGCAGACGCCGTAAACCGCAATCCGGAGGTCATCCGCCCGATTGACAATCCCTACAGCAAAACCGGCGGTCTGGCCATCCTGAAGGGCAACCTTGCTCCCGACTCCGCGGTCGTCAAGCGCTCCGCTGTCGTGCCGGAGATGATGAAGCATGAAGGCCCTGCCCGCGTGTTCGACTGCGAGGAGGATGCCATTGCCGCGATCAAAGGCGGTAAGATTGTCCCTGGAGACGTTGTTGTGATTCGCTACGAGGGACCGAAAGGCGGCCCTGGCATGCGGGAGATGCTCAATCCCACTTCCGCCATTGCCGGAATGGGACTTGGCTCCTCGGTCGCACTGATCACGGACGGCCGGTTCTCCGGCGCGTCCCGTGGTGCTTCGATCGGACATGTCAGTCCGGAAGCGGCGGTCGGCGGCCCGATTGCGCTGGTGCATGAAGGCGATACGATCTCCATTGATATTGATGCCTGCCGTCTCGAACTGAAGGTTTCGGACGAAGAACTGGCCCGGCGCCGCGCTGAGTGGAAGCCTCGCAAGCCGAAGGTGACCACCGGATATCTTGCGCGCTACGCGAAGCTGGTGACAAGCGGCAACCGCGGTGCAATCCTCGAGATCAAGGACTGATCGGACAGAAAGTCCGGCGCATCTTCCAGAAAGAGGGTCTGCCACAGGGCGGAAGCCCCACCATGATTTTTCCCGGTTCCCGGATCGGCGGGTCCCGGAACCGGAGTGACTGGCGCAAGGCGGTGGATCCCGCGCCGCAGACAGGCGGCGGAACCAGCCGGAACAGGACAATGACTGTAGTGAGGGCAAATGACAATGTTGCTGAATGGTTCACAGATTATCATGGAGTGCCTGCTGGAGCAGGGTGTGGATACGGTGTTCGGCTATCCGGGCGGCGCCATTCTGAATGTCTATGATGAGCTTTATAAGTATTCTGACCGGATTCATCATGTACTGACCTCTCATGAGCAGGGAGCAGCGCATGCCGCGGACGGCTATGCCCGCGCCACAGGAAAGGTGGGGGTGTGCTTCGCCACGTCCGGTCCCGGTGCGACCAACCTGGTCACCGGAATCGCGACGGCATACATGGACTCAGTTCCGATTGTCGCGGTGACCTGCAATGTCGGAACGGCGGTTCTGGGCAAGGATTCCTTCCAGGAAGTTGACATCACCGGCATCACGATTCCGATTACCAAATACAGCATTCTGGTCAAGAGAGCGGAGGACCTCGCGCCGACTCTGCGGCGCGCTTTCCGCATCGCCCGCTCCGGACGTCCCGGCCCTGTGCTGGTCGATATTACCAAGGATGCGACAGCGGCTACCGCGGAGTACACTCCGGAGAAGCCGGAGCCGGACAGCCGGACCAGCCGGTATACGAAGGCTTCTGACTTCACAAAGGCAGCGGAACTCATCCGCGCCGCGAAGAAGCCATTCATCTTCGCGGGTGGCGGCGTAATCTCCGCGGGAGCCTCGGAGCAGCTGAAGGAATTTGCTGAGAAGATTGATGCTCCGGTTACCCTGTCTCTGATGGGACAGGGCGCCTTCGACGAAGCTTCTCCCCGATATACCGGCATGCTCGGCATGCACGGAACGAAAGCGACGAATTTCGGCGTAGCTGGCTGCGACCTGCTCATCGGAATCGGTGTCCGGTTCTCGGACCGCTGCACTGGTAATACGAAAGCATTCGCCAGCCATGCGAAGGTCATTCACATCGATGTGGATCCGGCGGAGGTCAACAAGAACATCCGGACGGACGCCAGCATCATTGGTGACGTGAAGGTTGTGCTGGACCGTCTGAACGGAATGCTGGAAGCCGAAGATCACAGCGAGTGGATGGCGCACATCGCAGATCTGAAGAAGCAGTATCCGATGACGTATCCGGAAGGGCGTCTGACTGGACCCTGGCTGATTCAGGCGATTGACCGTCTGACTCCGGATGACACCATCGTCGTGACGGATGTCGGGCAGCATCAGATGTGGGCTTCTCAGTATTATACCTACCGTTATCCGAGAACATTCTTAAGCTCCGGCGGTCTTGGGACCATGGGATATGGTCTCGGCGCCGCGATCGGCGCACAGATCGGCTGCCCCGGCCGGCGGGTCGTTGAGGTTACCGGTGACGGCTGCTTCCGCATGAACATGAATGAGCTTGCGACAGTGAGCCGCAACGATCTTCCGGTCATCACTGTCATTATGGACAATCATGTGCTCGGCATGGTGCGTCAGTGGCAGACACTGTTCTACGGAAAGCGCTACTCCCAGACCATTCTCCGCGACCACGTGGATTATGTAAAGGTAGCGGAAGCTCTTGGCGTGGCGGGATATCTGGCCCGCACACAGGAAGAAGCAGAGGCGGCCCTGAAGGAGGCACTCGCTTCCGGTAAGGCGGCAGTCATTGACTGCATCATAGAGGATGACGACAAGGTGTTCCCGATGGTCGAACCGAACGGGCGGCTGGAGGATACCTTTGCCGAGGAAGATATGGATCGCAGATGACAGAAAGAGATTGGAAATACCCGATGTCGGATGAGGCAGAGTCGGTGCTGAAGAACGCCGGGCGGGCGGCACAGGACTTTGTCTCGCCGTATGTGGGAACGGAACACATCCTGATCGGAATGCTGCGGACCGAATGCACCGCGAAGGAAGTTCTCCTCACACAGAATGTGGACGAGGAGCGAGTGTCCGAGCTGGTGCAGAAACTGATCGCCGCGGCCAATCCGCATCCGGAGCGCCGGCCGGAGTTATCCGTACGCGCCGAAGAGGTGATTCGGCGCGCCGGAGAGCTTGCCGGTCAGCAGCGCCGGGAGAAAGCCGGGAGTGATCATCTGCTTGCTGCGCTCATACTCGATGGGGATAATTCCGCGGTGCGTCTTTTCAATACCATGGAAGTGAGCACGGATGCGCTGATGGGTGCATTGCTGGACGCGATGGGCCCGGATGCTCAGCTGCTGCGCCGCTCTGAAGCAGACAAGGTGCAGGGAACAGCGGTTCTCTCCAAGTTCAGCCGGGATCTGACCAGACTGGCGGAAGAGGGAAAGATGACACCAGTCATCGGCAGAGAGAAAGAGCTGAACCGGCTGATCACAATTCTGTGCCGCCGGACCAAGAACAATCCCTGCCTGATGGGAGAACCCGGTGTCGGCAAGACCGCTATCGTGGAATCGCTGGCGCAGAGGATCGCAGCGGGGAATGTTCCGGCGCCGATCCGCGGGCGCCGGATTCTGGCTCTCGATCTCCCCGCGATGGTAGCCGGTACGAAGTACCGCGGGGAATTTGAAGAGCGAATCAAACGGGTGATTGCTGAAGCGTCCGCCAATCGGGAGATCATCCTGTTTCTGGATGAGATTCATACGCTGATCGGGGCCGGAGGCGCGGAGGGCAGTCTGGATGCGGCCAATATTCTGAAGCCGGCCCTCTCCCGCGGGGAGATTCAGCTGATCGGCGCGACCACCGTGGATGAATACCGGAAGCACATTGAGAAGGATGCGGCTCTGGAGCGGCGCTTCCAGCCCATTCTTGTGGAAGAGCCTACGGTGGAGGAAACCCGGGAGATTCTTGCCGGGCTGCGCGGCGAGTACGAGAGACATCATAGTGTAACGATAACCGATGGTGCTCTGGATGCCGCGGCCAGGATGTCGGCGCGCTATGTCGGAGACCGCTTTCTGCCGGACAAGGCGCTGGATCTCATCGATGAGGCGGCTGCATCGGTCCGCCTGCGCCGGGCCGGAGGAAGCCGGTATCTGCAGCAGCTCACCGCAGAGCGGGAAGAACTCGAGCAAAGCAAGGTGGATGCGATCGCTGCGGGAAATATCGCGGAGGCGGATGAAATCCGCGCCCGGCAGGAGGAGATTGACCGCCGCGCCAAGCGGCTCCGCCGAAAAGAGGACAGCGCGCTTGGCCGCCCTGTTGTAAGCGAGGAAGATGTCGCTGCCGTGACTTCCGACTGGACGGGGATTCCGCTGCGCCGGCTGGAGGAGAAGGAAAGTGAGAGACTTGCCGGTCTGGAATCCGTGCTGAAGCGGCGTGTGGTAGGGCAGGACGAAGCCGTTGCTGCCGTCGCCCGTGCCGTGCGGCGGGGGCGTCTCGGCCTGAAGGACCCGAAGCGCCCGGTCGGTTCCTTCCTGTTCCTCGGCCCGACCGGCGTGGGAAAGACGGAGCTCTGCAAGGCTCTGGCAGAGGCGGTTTATGGCAGCGAATCGGCGATGATCCGGGTAGATATGTCCGAATACATGGAGAAATACACGGTATCGCGGATGATCGGATCTCCGCCGGGATACGTCGGCTACGAGGAAGGCGGGCAGCTTTCAGAGAAAGTGCGGCGGAATCCGTATTCTCTGATTCTCTTTGATGAGATCGAGAAGGCACATCCGGATGTATTCAACATCCTGCTCCAGATCCTGGATGACGGGCGGGTGACGGATGCCCGGGGACAGACGGTGGATTTTAAGAACACCATCCTGATCATGACC
>CADBOY010000053.1 GCA_902796405.1 uncultured Lachnospiraceae bacterium
CTTCACTGGAGGAACAGCCGACCACCAGAAGCTGACCCGGCTGAAGTTTTGCTGCATCACAGATTTCCCTGGCCGCCTGCGCGGCCTGTTTTTTTATGTCGGAAAGATTCATCATTCTGCCTCCCCTGATGATTCATTCTGTTTTCTGCGATTAACCTGTTCTCAGCAGCTTTCAGTAACAACATTGCTGCTTCTCTTATTATATCTGCCGCATGACCAAAAAGAAAGGCCGGACACTCGTCCGGCCAGATCGATAGATGAAAAGCGATTTCTCGGTGAGGTTATTGCAGAAAATTGCCCGGCGCTGGCATTGCCGGCCGGTCCATGGGTCTCCTGCCGGTTCAGGCAGTTGCCAGAGATACTTCCCAGGCATTCGCTTCCGGAAGGCACGCATGGAAATCTCCCTTGCTCATGCGGTGCCGCATCCCCTCCAGCAACATCGTCCATTCGCACTGTGGATCATCGATGTCCTGCGATACAGGGACGGTGACAGTTACCCGTGGATGATCGATGATATTGGAATAGCTCATCTTCTCCATCGGCTTCACATAGAATGTGGCTGTCTTCATACCACTTCGCCTGGCTGCATTAAGGCCCTCCAGAAATTCGGCGTTATAACTCTTCATGGTTATCGTCCTCCTTTCTGATTTGTATGGTACCACGCGAATGACAAAAACCGATGAAGACTTTGTAACTTTTTTATGACCATGCAAATTTTTCGCCAGCCATTTTTCTGAAGTTTCCGATGTGGTGCGCCGTCTTGTTATGATTCTCTTATATGATATTTCGTTTTTGAGGCTTTCCATCTTCATTTTCCGGTTCAGCATGGAAAATGGAGGCTTTTGTTGATTCATTCTCAAATTATCACAAATTTATTTTTCCGGATTTTTCTTCTGACTTAGTATACCTTCCGGGGGACCTCGGTCAGCCCATACTGATTCATAAATTCCTCCAGATTCCGGTCATCACGAATCAGCATGACTTCTTCGATCTCGCCGGAAGTTCTGCTGCGAAAGCCAGCCACTGTCTCGCCAGTACAGATACTGACGCGCAGAACCGGCTCCTGAGTCTCCTGATCGTATTTCTTCGGTATCTTTTTCTTATGCCGAAACACCTTGATACCTCCTCATGTGGATTACGGCAGGACGTACCCATATACTTCCGGCACTCTGGCAGACAGGAGAGGAAGCTGACGGCGTACGTCCTGCACGCGGTCCAGGGACAGATCCGCTGTCAGAATCTCCTCCTCTGTTCCAGCTCTTTGCAGCACCGTGCCCCATGGATCACAGATGATGGAATGGGCATAGGAAACATACTCCCCTGCCGGATCCCGGGCAGGAGCCGCGCCGACCGTGAAGCACTGATTATCCACGGCCCTCTGGCGGAACATCAGTTCCCAGTGAGCTGGACCCGTTGTCATGTTAAATGCAGCGGGAACCACGATCATCTCTGCTCCCAGGCGCGCCATGTGCATGGCAAGCTCTGGAAACCGCATGTCAAAGCAGATACACAGGCCGGCTTTTCCCCAGGGAGTGTCAAATACCGTACAGTGATCTCCCCTTGAGAAAGTATCCGACTCCCGGAAATGCTGTCCGCCCTCGACCTGGATGTCAAAAAGATGCACCTTGCGGTGATGGGCAGACAGGTGTCCGGCAGGATCAAAGACAAAAGAGGCATTGTAGATCCGCCCTTCTTCTGCCTCCGGCATGGAGCCGGCAACCAGCCAGATTCCATTCCGGTCAGCTGCCTCTGACATGGCGGAACAGACAGCTCCATCCGCCGGCTCCGCGTTGGCAGCAAAACTGGCGTTGGTATAGGGGCAGCAGAACATCTCGGGAAGAACGACCATATCCGCGCCGCCTGCCGCTGCACGTTCAATCAGCAGCGATGCGTGTCTCAGATTCTCCGCTTTGCTCTCTGTGACCTTCATCTGAATGACTGACAGTTTCATATCCTCACCTCTCAGTCCGGTGAATCTCCTGTGCGTATTCGCTCAAAATGGGGAACGATCTCCTCGCGGAACAGCCGCAGCAGATCAGAATCCTCCTTCCACGCCAGCAGAATCACTGTCGTCAGATCCGGCGCGTCAATGCGGCGGATCTCAAGATCTTCATATTCTCTGGCGATCGATACCGGAACGATTGCTGTTCCAAGACCGCTTCTGGCAAACTGCAGGGCGGTCCTTCCGTCATCGCACTCACAGATCACATAGGGATTCAGCCCAATTCCATCAAACGCACTGCGAACAAACTCATCATAGCGCCGGTACAGAATCAGCGGTTCATCTGCCAGATCCTCCAGATGGATTCTGGCGCCGGTGACGAGCGAGCGGTTGACCTTCCGAACTGCTACCATTCCCTCCTCAATCAGGCGGCAGGTATGAAGTCCTGTTGTATCGATCGGTGTCCGGATCACAGCTGCTTCAATCAGACGGGACTCCAGCAGTTCTTTCTGTCGGAATGTATTGCCGTCATAAATCTCGTACCGGATATTTTGCTGTGTGGCAAAGCGGCTCAGGAGAGCGACCATCGGAATGGAATTCGTCGGTGTCATACCAAGCCGGAATGTCGTCTTACTTCCTGCATCTGCTACTTCTCTCGTAGCAGATGCGGCAAGGTTAAGCATATCCTCTGCCCGGCGGTACAGCACCATACCGGCCTGCGTCAGTTCAATATGGCGGGATCCTCTCAGGAACAGGGTCACGCCAAGTTCCGATTCCAGCTGTTTCATCTGGTAGCTCAGAGGCGGCTGTGACATATGAAACACTCTGGCGGCAGCAGAGATACTGCCGCAGTCTACAATCTTCTTAAAGTATTCCAGCTGTCTCAGCTCCATCGGTTTCGCTCCTGTCCGTTTCCGTGACGATCTGTTCCAGGGGAATATCTGTTGGTTCACCAGGAACAGTATCATAGATCTGAAAGGCGAAGCCAATTCCCACAGTATGCAGACCGGGATGTTCCGCCAGGTAGCGGTCATAAAATCCGCCGCCATAACCCACTCTTCCGCCGCGACGGTCAAAGGCAACACCCGGCGCAAGCAGTAAGGTGTGTGACGGATCCGGAATAATCATCTCACATCCATCCTTTGGTTCACGGACCCCGAAGGTGCCGGTCTCCAGATCTTCATAACTTCGAATCCGGTAAAAATCCATCGTCTTTCCGTGACACCGCGGTGAAGCAACGGTTTTTCCGTCTTTCCAGGCCGCGCGGATCACGCCGTCCAGGCTTACCTCACCCTGCGTTTCGATATAGACGAGAATCGTGCTGCTGGCCTGATATACTGGCAGATCGAGCACCTTGCGGCAGATTAACCGGCTCTTCTCCTCCCGCTCTTTCTCCGGCTGATTTTCTCTCTTCATCCGGCATTCTCTGCGGATTTCCTTCTTGCGGATTCGTTCTGCTTCTTCCCTTCTGTCCATGATCTGGTCTCCCTGATCTTAATTCTTCGGCTTTTTCCCGCCATATTTTACGCCAAGATCCACGATACGGCCGTCCGGATACTTCACTTTCGTGTTGTTCAGTGTCCCTCTTAAGTTGGCACGGATTGCCGCGAGGTATTCCTTCCTCAGCCGTGTCTGTTCTTCTTTTTCTTCCGGCGTAAGCCCAATCGCCTGCGACTTATGATACAGTGTATTGATGCGGTCAATATCTTTCATATCCATGATCGGTATCTCCTGATAATCTCTTCTGCCACTTTCATACCATCCACCGCGGCCGAGGTGATCCCGCCGGCGTAACCGGCTCCTTCTCCGCAGGGATAAAGCCCCGCCAGATCCGGGCTCTCCATCCGCTCGTCTCTCTCGATCCGCACGGGAGAAGAAGTCCTGCTCTCTACGCCGGACAGCACGGCATCTTCACGGTCATACCCCTGTATCTTTCTTCCGAATTCAGGGATGCAGTCGGTGAGTGCCTCTGCCACAGCGGCCGGCAGCGCGCCGCGAAGGCTCCCAAGCGTGTAACCACCGCAGATATCCGGTTCAACCTCTCCCAGTTTCCTTGAGGTTTGGTTCCGGATAAAATCACCAAGCAGCTGAACCGGTACTTTTCCCTCACCGCACTCCCAGGCAAGGCGCTCCATCCGTCTCTGCAGCTGCACACCGGCAAGTGCACCCTCACCGGGAAAATCCTCCGGCCCTACCGTTACCACGAGCGCTGAGTTTGCATTGCGGCCATCTCTGGCAGCGCGGCTCATGCCATTTACCGCGATCTGCTCTTTCTCGGAAGAAGCGTTTACAACCTGCCCTCCCGGACACATACAGAAGGAATATACCCCGCGGCCACTGCGGCTCTTTCCCGTCAGCTTATAATCCGCCACAGGAAGCTGGTCACTCAGCGTTCCGTACTGAGCAAGCTGGATCATCTGCTGCGGATGCTCGATCCGCACTCCCACGGCAAATGGCTTTGCCCGTATGGAGATGTGCTCTTGCTGCAGCATCTCAAAGGTATCCCGAGCGCTGTGACCGATCGCCAGAACCGCGCAGCAAGCCGGGATCTCCTGGATTTCTCCACTCTCCTTTTCCGTAAGAATGGCGGTCAGGCGGCGCGGCTCTCCTTCTGCGCGTAACCCGATCACTTTCTCGTGAAAGCGGACGGTTCCGCCAAGTGCGCAGATTTCCTCCCGCAGGTTCCGTACCACCGTTATGAGGACATCCGTACCAATGTGCGGTTTGTTCCAGTACCGGATTTCCGGTGAAGCGCCAGCCTCAACAAACCAATCCAGCACCTGATGAATGCGGCCGTTTTTCTCCTTCACCTGGGTATTCAGTTTTCCGTCAGAGAACGTTCCTGCACCGCCCTCTCCAAACTGAACATTGGAATCTGGCTTCAGATGTCCCCCTCTCCAATATGCGGCGACATCCTGGTGCCGTTCATCCACCGGAGCACCGCGTTCGATCACAATCGGAGCATATCCCTCCTCCGCGAGGAGCCGGGCCGCGAATAGTCCTGCCGGTCCGGCTCCGATGATGACCGGACGGGACGGCAGAAATGCCGATCCATGTTCCGGACGAATGTACCGAATCGGCGACGTTTCCCGTATATGAGGACTGCGGTTGGCTGTGAGATAATCCTGCTCGCCAGGCCAGGCGACTTCCAGTGAGCACAGAAAATGCACATCCGGCTTCTTCCTGGCATCCAGGCTCAGCTTACGCATCTTCCACTCCGCGCTCTTCGGAATATGTGCTTTCCTCAGTTTGCTCTGAATGTCCTTATCAGTAAATCCCGGCTGCAGTTTTACATCCGAAATCAGTAACATATTGCCTCCGTCAGGGACATTTCCCGGTCAGATTTTCCCGATGATAATTAGGTCCTGTTTTTTTCTGAAGACAGTTTATCCCGCCTGGTAACTTGTAAAGGAAAATCCGGGGAACGCATTTCTCCGGATCATCATCAGTATGTATATACAGGCAGAACTACTCGTTACTCCCGATATTCGCCTAATCCGCAGCGATACGGGAGAACTACTCTATGTTATCCCCAGCTTACTCCTCAGCGGCGGATGAACTCGAATATCTCTTAAATTTTCTGCCATCCGTAATCTGCATGATGGTGTGGCCTCGGTAAGCTTCACCCATATCATCTCTCCAGTCGGCCGTGTAGATGTCTCCGATCTGATTGTTATCCGCACGATGCATATTGATCTGATCTTTGGTGAACTGTTCAAAATACCCGGTTTTCATGAGTGTTTTTCCCGCTGTCCAGGAGCGCACATTGCAATCCATATTGGCGACGGATTCAATGCCCAGTCGCTTTGCGGCGCACTTGTAGAAGATCATAGCCGTGGTGATGCAGCTGCCATCGCCTGGCGACTGAAGAGCAGAAAGATCATAGCCGGAAAGCTCAGCCACCTTCCACAACGTCGTACGGTTTGCTTCATTGTCATAGCCAACCATACCGCCGTGAACGGCAGCCGCCGCTTCCTGGACGGCAAGCTCGGCCAGCCGCCTGTCTTTGCACCGATATAATACCCTCCAACGGAACTTCTTTTTCTTCCATTTGGAAATATATTTTTCAATGCGGCATTCCCGTGGGTCTTGTTTTCCCAGCTGGCCACCAGATTTAGTGCCCTTTTCATTGGAAGTCGCATTGAACATCATACCGGCTTTTTTCGGCATACGGGGCGGATTCTTCAAAGCTCCGTCACTGCCATTGCGAATTGCCCTCCCGGAGGCAAAATCCACATCCGCAGTCTGACCGGACAGCTCGGCATTTTTCACCCTGGCCCCTTTCCCGTCATACGATATGATATGGGAACCCCGGGTAAAATAGGCAAATGCCCTCGTCCCCTGTCCATTGTATTTTGCGGAGTAAAACGTCAGCCCGTCGGACTGGTCGGTAACAAAGATCAGCTGGTTTCCACTGTACAGCGCAATATCCGCAGAAAGGGACCACTTGATTTTGAGCTTTCCCTTCTGCAGCCGGCAGAGATTCCAGCTCTTTCTCCCTGTTTTCGTGAGCACCCAGGAGTGGTAACGACTGGTGATGGTTTGATCCTTCAGCGCCAGATTCCACCTTGAGTCCGTCCCCTTACGGGAATAGACCGACTGACCTCGGTTGCTATATTCATATTTCTCATACGAAAAAGTATTCCTGGCCTGAACGGATCTATCACCTGCGCAAAGACAAACAATGACAAATAAAATCAGCCAGGCCCATTTCACTCTGTTAATGATTCTCCCTCCCGGTTCATTGGTTCTTCTGGCAGGTCAAGCGATGATTGATTATCAGTATATCTGTCTCTTTCGGACTTGTAAAGAAGTCAGCTCCCTCTGCCGCTGCCGAATCACACCCTGCCTGCAAAGAAGGCCGCATCATCTACACTTACTGCGTCACTTCCGTTGCTTTCTCTCCCTCATTAAGAACACGGACACCATCTTCTGCGCTTTCTGTTGCCGCTGCCGGATCTCAGTACGCGTAATAAGAGATCCGCTCAGGGAGTATCATTCTGCCTGTTCTTCTTCCGGGAACGCACATTTTCTCCGGCGGCGTGTCCGGCAGTATAACCGCTGCTCCAGGCAAACTGCAGATTATAACCGCCGCAGATGCCATCTACGTCGACGATTTCCCCGGCGAAAAAGAGACCCGGACAGATTCTTGACTCCATCGTCTCCATCTGAATTTCCCTCGTAGAAACACCGCCTGCAGTGACCTGTGCTGCATCAAATCCGGCAGAGCCGCTGATATCCAGCCAGAAGGAGAAGATGGCATCCATTAGACGCTGGATCTGTGCTTCGTTCATCCGGTCCATCGGCATCTCCTCGGACAGATCGGCTCGCCGAATCATCGCGCGGCAGAGCCGGTCCGGAAAATATCCGTGCAGCCATGAGAAGATTTGCCATTTTTTATGATGAGCAGCCAGTAGAAGTTCTTCCTGAAATCTGTCACGGCTGCTGTCCGGGAGAAAATTCAGTTCTGCCTGCACCCGCTGCTTTCCGGCCAGCGCACCGGATGCATAACGGCTGACCTGAAATACCGGGATTCCTGAGATTCCGTTTTTGGTCAGCTGAAGCTCCCCGGTATCTTCGGCGGCCTTCTTCCGGCGCTCCGGAGTCCGCCCAGTGTAGATACTGACCCGGCCAGCCGTCCGGACGCCCTGCCATACCCGGCAGATCGGATCACCCGATATCAGGGGAACAAGGGCAGGAACCGGCGTCACAATCCGATGACCGAGAGAAGCGGCCAGGGCATAGCCATTTCCATCGGAGCCCGTTTTCGGCGATGCTTTTCCGCCGCAGGCGAGAATTACCGCATTCGCCGTAATTCTTTCTGAATTCGGGGTAAAATCGCGATCTGGCAGGCGGTTCGGAACATACTCCCGGACTATGACCCGGAATCCCCTGGATAAGGCAGCCATCTCCTCTGCCCGGATTCCGGTTTGAATATCGACACCGCTCCGGATGCATTCCGCTTCGAGTGCATCACGGACTGAGGATGCCTGCATACTGCGGGGGTAGAGACATCCGCTGCGCTCCGCTGCAGGAATGCCGATCGACCGGAACCACTCTTCGGTCTCTTTTCCGTCAAAATTCTTCAGCACCTGTGCTGCCGCACCGTTCTGCGCAGACCGGTAATCTGCCGGACGAATCTTCCGGTTGGAGAAGTTGCACCGTCCGTTTCCGGTCGCCAGGATCTTTTTCCCCAGGATACTCCCGGATTCACAGAGCATCACACGAGCTCCGGAACGAGCAGCGGCGGCTGCCGCCATCATTCCGGACGCGCCGCCGCCGATCACCAGAATCTGAGTTTTCATAAACTACCTGACTATTCTGCGGGGATCAGCTCTCCGCGGCTTCTGTTTCCGGCTGCTGATCGTTCAGAATCACTTCGCCGGTCATCGAAGGGAGCACCAGGCAGACCCAGGTCCTTCCCTGATTCAGCACGATCTCGTCTCCATTCTCATCCTTATAAGTGGTCTGGCCCCATTTCTCCGGCTTTCCCCAGCTGATCTTCTCTGCTTTTCCGCCTGTGATATAGAGCCCGGATCCTTCCCCTTCCAGATGGATGTTCTTCGTCTTGTTGTCCGGCTGGATGTCATAATCGCAGTACTGCACGACGATATTCCGGCATGTCGTCTGCTTCCCATCCAGCTCATCCGTCTGCTTGTCGCCGTACTGATACCGGTAATACAGCTGATCCTCCGCATTGTACTCAAACCAGGGCGAATTTGCCGGATAAGGAATCGATACCTTCTGGGCGTCCTCTCCGCCTTTCAGGACGACCGGATCATCATCCTCCGCGAAATACCATTTACCGCCATAGGTCTTGTCGTAATCCCTGTCGATCCCCAGCGCGGCACACTTTTTGTCAATGTGAGCGCTGTCGGTAAAGGCGTTGTGAGGAGCCTTTCTGTCCTTGCTGCGCCAGAACATCGAGTAGCCGCGTCCAGTCACACCGTCAATATCATCGATGTGCGGATCGCTCAGATCGTCCACTACGTACTTGCTTCGGCCGAAATGAACGAAGATCGCGTCATATTCACAGGCGATCTGAGGGTGATACGTTCTCGCCGAGCGAACGGAGCCAATGCGCTCAAGATCTGCGTAATCTTCCATGATCGCGGTGAACCGAACCTCGCCGGCTTCCATGGGCGTCTCATAGATGATGCCGGCGGAATTGAGACCATTGCAGGGCGTAGCGGCCTTGGCATCATTGATCTGGATGGCAATTGGCCGGCGCAGGCCGAAGGCCTTATCCACCATCTCACCGGTAAGGAAACTCCGAACCTTTCCCTTGGAAACCGTGCGATCCACCTTCGCGCTGTCCTGAGCGGACTCTGCGGAGGTCTCTTTCTTCGATTCCGCCGATCCTTCAGTGGCTGCCGCAGTCCGCGCACCGGCGGCCGGAATCAGGAGAATCCCGGCCATGATCAATGCCGTCCAACATCTGAAACCTTTTCCCATAAGTCCCCTCTGCTTTCTCCTGCAGCGCTGCCTGTCCCGCGGATGGGGGATATTCCCGTCTCTGTTTCCGTTGCAGAATCTGCAAGGACTGTCTGCCTCCACAGATGGGGTATTTCCTTCTCCCTCAGGCAAAGCACAGTACACCGCATATATTCGGCACTTCATTCGCATTTTCCTGAAAACCGCCGAATGCATCCGGCGGTTTTCAGGTCCGCAGATCCCGGCACGCTGCAGGCTGTGAGTGGTTATCGATGGATTCCCAGAAGATCCATCAGTTCATCCTGTTTTTTCTCCATGACAGCACGTTCCCCCTCTTCCATGTGATC
>CADBOY010000054.1 GCA_902796405.1 uncultured Lachnospiraceae bacterium
GGCCGTCTCTTTGCTCTCCGGCTGTGTCCCGGATTCATCATTCTGCGGCTCAGCAGCTGCGGCGGCCTGACTCTGTGCCCGCGCCTCGCGCAGCTTCTCTGCCTCCTCCGGACGAATGATATGGATGTCGCCATGTTCCAGCTCATCTACAGCGACTGACAGCGGTTTTTCTTCCTTGCCTTTATAATCTGAGACACCCGCTGCGATTAGCTGGCGTGCCCTCTTTGCCGTGGCGATCACGATCGAATAGCGGCTGGATATGATGGGCTTCTCTCCCTCTTTCACATCCTTGTTGACGATATCCATCAGTTCAAAATAAGAAGGGTGAATCATAATTACCTCCAGATCTCTTTTCGTTATCTGCTCTGCGCTGCCGCACAATGGAATTCAATATTCTCCGAGATTCAGAATTTTCTCCAGATCATCGCGAATGACGGCAACCCGGGGAAGATTCTCCCGGCGGTATGCCTCCATCCCGGAAGGGTCCTGAACCATTCCGTATATCTCATTCACTGTGTTCTGAATCTGATCATTCACCAGAATGGCCCGGTACTTCTCTGCCTCTGCCGACTCTCGCACCGCCTGTTCCAGCCGCCCCCGGATCTGTTCCCTGGTCTCCGTTCCCCGACCGGTCAGCCGGTGGACGAGGGTAGCGGCATCCGGCGGAATCAGGAACATAGAGAGGGCATCCGGGCAGCGCCGCATCACCTGCATGGCACCTTGCACTTCAATGTCCAGGATGATGTGGATTCCCTCATCCCGTCTCTGGTCGACATAATCTGCAAATGTACCGTAATAATTTCCGTTGTACTCTGCGTGCTCCAGGAACTTTCCCTCACGGATTCCCTGTTCAAATTCTTCCCGGCTCAGGAAGAAATAGTGAACCCCGTCGATCTCTCCGGGTCTCTGATACCTTGTTGTTCCCGAAACCGAGAAAGCGAATCCTTTGTGTTCTTCCATGAGCCTGGCGATCACGGTTCCCTTTCCGACGCCGGAGAAACCGGATATAATAATCAGCTTTCCTCTTTCGATGGTCATAATGCGTCTTCCTGTTTCCTGTCACCCCGGCACCGGCTGGCGATCGTTTCCGGCAGAATCGCCGTCAGGATCACCCAGTTTGTATCCGTGATAATCACGCCCTTTGTGCGCCTTCCCTGCGTGGCATCCACGGCACTGCCATTGTCCTTGGCCTGCTGCACCAGCCTCTTGACCGGAGCAGAATCCGGACTCACGGCAGCGACGATCTTATCCGCGTTAATGACATTACCGTATCCGATACTGATCATCTTATTCAATGTTCTGCACCTGCTCACGAATCTTCTCAATCTCCGTCTTCAGTGAGATCGCGATGGAGGAAATCTCCATGTCGCTGCATTTGCTGAGAGTCGTATTGGCCTCACGGTTCATCTCCTGTGCAAGGAAGTCAAGCTTTCTCCCCGCACCCTCACCCGTTCCGGTCAGCGTATCTTGCATCTGATGAATGTGACTTTTCAGCCGCACGGTCTCCTCGTCCACGCACACTTTATCCGCATAGATTGCGGCCTCCGTGAGAATCCGGGATTCGTCGACGGTTTCATCTCCCAGCAGTTCCTGTATCTTCCCGGTGAGCTTCGTCTGGTATTCCCGCACCGTCTCCGGAGAGCACTCCTCGATCCGGGCAACCGCCTCTTCCATACCGGCAAGCTTTCCCAGAATATCGTCCGCGAGTCTCTGACCCTCCGCCGCCTTCTGCGCGGCCAGTGCTTCTCCCGCCTGCATCAGTGCCTGAGAAAGAAGCGGCCAGAGCGACTCTTCTTCTCCCTCATCCTCCTGCATCACGAAGACATCCGGCATTGCCGCCAGCTTTGACACCGTCATGTCGTTCTCGATGCCGAGATCTTCACTCATCTGGCGGCAGTAGTCCAGATACTGTCTGGCCACAGATTCCTGATAGCGAAGCGCCCGGTCATCTCCGGAGAGATCTTCGGCCGTGATGGTGAGGTCTGCTTTTCCTCTGCCCGTATACTGCTTCATCAGGGCCCGGATGTTCGACTCGAAGAGATTCAGCTTTCTTGGCATCCGGATCGTGATATCGAGATAGCGATGATTCACCGCACGGACCTCCGCGGTAAACCGATGCCTCTCATCGGATGCCTCACCTCTCCCGAATCCAGTCATACTTCTGACCATGATAACCTCCCGCTCTCAGAGCGCATAAAGAGGAACCGTTGACTTCACATATGGAGATAATTATAATTCATTTCATATATGAAGTCAATTTACGAAAGCGGGCCGGCGTTATGTATGCGTAAGCGTTCCAGCGCCGCTTTCGGCATTTTTTATTCAAAAGGAGCGCACAAATGGCACTTGACGGAATCACCATCGCCTGTCTGGTCCGGGAAATGGAACAAAAACTGACCGGCGGCAGAGTCAGCCGTATCGCCCAGACGGAAAGCGACGAGCTCATCCTGACCGTGAAGAAGGGAAAAGAGACCAGCCGGCTGATGATCAGTGCTAGCCCCAGTCTTCCCCTGATGTACTTCACCGGCCAGCAGAAAGCCGCGCCTGCCACAGCACCGAATTTCTGCATGCTGCTGCGCAAGTACATGGGAAATGGGCGCATCCTTTCGGTAACGCAGCCTGGTCTGGAGCGTATTGTTCATATCCGCACGGATCACTTCGACGAGATGGGGGATCTTGCGGAACATGACCTCATCGTGGAGCTGATGGGAAAGTATAGCAACATCATCTTCACCGACGCTGAAGGAACAATCATCGACAGCATTCGCCGCGTTCCGGCGAGCATCAGTTCCGTCCGCGAGGTACTGCCCGGCCGTCCCTACTTTATTGCAGACACAACGCACAAATTCGATCCTCTCACCATCAGTGAAGCGACATTTGTCCGCGAAGTGGCCACAAAGCCGCTTCCTGTCGCAAAGGCGCTGTATCAGTCCCTGACCGGCATCAGCCCGTTTATGGCTCAGGAAACTGCGGCGCGGGCCGGAGTCGATGCAGATCGTCCGATGCAGGCCCTCCAGGAGGCGGAAATTCTCCATCTGTACCATACCTTCTCTCTGATGATGGATGACGTAAAAAACGGCAATTTTTCTCCCCGGATCATCGATCAGAACGGAGTACCTGCTGAATTTTCCGCTCTTCCCATGACCATCTGTACGGATCTGACCCAGCGGGAATTTTCTTCGATGAGTGAGGTGCTGGAGACTTACTATGCCGAGAAAAACGCAGCGACCCGGATTCACCAGCGCTCCGCGGAACTGCGCCATCAGGTTCAGACGGTGCTGGAGCGGGATGAACGGAAATACGAACTGCAGAGGAAACAGCTGAAGGACACAGAAAAACGCGAGCGCTACCGCGTGCGCGGCGAGCTGATTCAGGCATACGGATACGGACTGGAGGAGGGCGCAAAGGAACTGGTCTGCTCGAATTACTACGACGAAGGGAAAACAGTAAAGATTCCTCTCGACCCTCAGCTTACCCCGCAGGAGAACGCGCAGCACTGCTTTGAAAAGTACAACAAACTCAAGAGAACTTACGAAGCACTGTCTGAGAGGATCCGCGACACAGAGGCCGAAATCGATCATCTTCGGTCGGTTCAGGTTGGACTGGACATCGCTCAGAGCGAAGAAGATCTCGCGCAGATCCGCACGGAACTGGAAGAAGCCGGTTATGTCCGCAGACGGGCCTCCCGCAGGAAGGGCAGCCAGAGAACGCCGGCCAGCCGTCCTCTTCATTACCGCTCTACTGATGGATATGATATCTATGTCGGAAAAAATAATCTGCAGAACGAGGAGCTGACTTTCCGCTTTGCCGACGGCGGCGACATCTGGTTTCACGCCAAAGGAGTGCCGGGATCTCACGTGATCGTGAAGGGCGGCAGCATGGACATGCCCGCCCGCGTCTTCGAAGAAGCAGCGGCACTGGCAGCCATGTTCTCGAGCGAACGCGGCGCGGGGAAAGTCGAGGTGGACTACATTCCCCGCAAATTTGTGAAAAAGCCGGCCGGTGCCAGACCAGGATACGTGATCTACCACACCAATTACTCTCTTGTCGCCGAACCGGCTCTTGCTGCCGGGCTGGAGCAGGTGAAGGACACCTGACCCGCCGAGGCGGTCAGAAATTCCCGAGCAGCCGGAACAGACTGGCTTCCGCGCGAATTCCCCGAAGGGCATTCTGCACATTAGTGTCTGAGAGACGGCCTTCGAATTCCACGAAGAAACGATACTCGAAGTTCCGGCCTGGCAGCGGTCGGGACTCGATCTTTGTCATATTGACGCGGTTGAAGGTAAAATTGGCCAGCAGCCGGTACAGAGAACCGGTCGTATGCCGGCACTCAAAGCAGATCCGGATCTTATGCGCGTCCCAGCGCCGGATCTTGCGGGAAGTCAGCACGATAAATCGCGTCGTATTACCTGCCCGGTCTGTGATATCATGCTTCAGTACCTGCAGACCATAGAGCTTGCCGCAGAATGCACTGGCGATCGCCGCATGATGAGGATTCCCCTCTGCGGCGACTTTTTTTGCGCTCGCAGCAGTGTTGCTGAGAGGAACCTGGCTCCAGTCCGGATGCGCTTCCAGAAAATTGTGACACTGCAGAAGACCCTGCGGATGAGAGTACACCGTGTCAATCTGGTCAGGAGTGCTGCCGGGTACACCAAGAAGAGCATGGCGGATCGGCAAGTCCAGTTCAGCCACCGTGTAGCAGGGATATTTCATCTGAAGATCCAGCACGTCACCAACCGCTCCTCCCGTCGTATTCTCAATCGGAAGGACTGCATAATCCACCTCTTTGTTCACGACAGCGCGGAATGCCGACTCGAACGTGGGAACAGCGACCAGATCAGCCCGTCTTCCGAAGTATTCCGAAGCCGCCTGATGGCTGTATGCCCCTTCCACTCCCTGATAGGCCGAGCGGGTGCCATCGATGGGAATCTCATCCACAACTTCGAACTGATCTTCCGCCCTCGGCAGCCCGTTCTCCGTTCCAAGCTCCATCCGGCGCATCCGCTCGATGGTCCGGATCTGATCCAGGACTTCGCGGGAAGCTTCCCGAACAAACGGAGACAGGCCATCCGCGCCATACTTTTTCTGGCCGCCACTTTCGTCCACAGCGGCAAAGCGCCGCC
>CADBOY010000055.1 GCA_902796405.1 uncultured Lachnospiraceae bacterium
GCTTGCGCCGGGTGGCGTCCTGCGTTAAGATTTTGATCGAAAGGAGCCTTCCGGGAAGGAAGTTCTGCCGGAAGGAACATCAAGTTGGAATCTGAAAGATTAGCGAAGAACTTTCTCGGTCATCTCCGGACCATCACCCGCCACCGGCTGCTCGTCATGCACTACTGCTTCCGTCTTGGTCTGTACTGGCAGGGCCTGACCCACGATCTGTCGAAGTATTCTCCGGAAGAGTTTCTTCCGGGCGTGAAATACTACCAGGGGTTCCGGAGTCCGAATGATGCGGAGCGCCGTGATCTCGGCTACTCCACGGCCTGGATGCATCACAAGGGACGCAACAAGCACCATCTGGAATACTGGACGGACTACCGGATCGGCGAAAAGCCCGGGACGATGTACGGCGTCAAGATGCCGCTCCGCTACGTGCTGGAGATGTTCTGTGACCGGATAGCGGCAAGCCGCGTCTACAACGGCGATCAGTACACCGACGATATGCCGCTGAATTATTTTCTGAAAGGGAAGGCCGGCGGCCTGATCCACCCCGAGACCGGTGCTTTTCTGGAAAAATGTCTGCGCCTCCTGGCGAAGTACGGAGAAGACCGCACGTTTCGTTTCCTCCGCTGGTACCACCGGACCCATAGCTCGTACTGAAGAATTCATCCTCATTTCCTGCGGAGAATCCGGCAGGAGTGTCTGACTGATGCGGATCTTTCTGATGCGAATCTGACTAGTGCTAGTGCCGGATCTGACTGGTACGAATCTTTCTGGTGCGGGTCTGGCTGGTGTGGATCTGGCTGGTGTGGATCTGGCTGGTGAAGACAAAATCAAGGTTTGTGCGCAGCGAAAAAGAGGCCTCCAATCCATCGATAGATTGGAGGTCTCTTATGTTCTTCCTTTTATTCTTGCTCCGGAAAGATCTGCGTGATTTCGTTTTCGTTCACTTCCGGAACGGCATCACTTTCGATTGTCTTGCCAGGTCCCTCGATCAGGCGTCCTCGCTGATTACCAGGCCGCGGTGCGCCACCGGCACGGAGAAGACGATCTGCGTCTCTGTGTGGCCAAACTTCTGAAGCTGTCCGATGAACACATCCAGATCCGATGTCGAAGGAAAGCTCACTTTCATCAGCATCGTATAATTCCCCGACACGGTATTACACTCAATGACGTTCGGCACTGCAGTGATAAAGGGCAGGAACGCCGCTTTCTGCTTCGGCGCCATCTCCAGATTGATAAACGCCGTGATGTGATAGCCCATCTTATCGAAACTCACATCGGCATGATAGCCGGTGATGATTCCTTCTTCCTCCAGCTTCTCGATTCTCGCTGCCACCGCCGGAGAAGACAGATAGACTCTCTCCGACAGCTGCTTTAATGAATATCTTGCATTCTCCTGCAGCAGCTTCAGCAGTTTCCGGTCGATTTTATCCATTACTTACAACCTTCCTCACTTAAGTCTTTCCCTCAGCGGAGCTCAAAATAAACCCTTTAACAGGATAGCACAAAAGATTTGAAAGTTCAATGGCACATTCAGTTTAAAAAACGAAAAGACATTTTTGCTATCCAACATTTTGCAGAATTAGTCAAAGCGAAGACGCTGTCGAATCAAAGCTTCTGCCAGCCCGATGTCCCCGTTCCTGCTCCGCGAGGGGCCGGCTTTTCCGCCCAGATCAGTCTGCTTCATCCCGGACAGAACATGTGATCCAGGGCGGATTTCAACCACCGGCTTGGCTGGCTGCTTCGCAATCCATACAGGGCAGGAATGGCGTTGCGGATCAGGCCTTGTGGCTGTAATCTCTCGCTCCGAAGATCGCGGTTCCGACGCGGACCAGCGTGGCGCCTTCTTCTACGGCGATCTCAAAATCATGTGTCATTCCCATCGACAGCTCCTCCATGGATACATTCGGCAGATGCAGAGAGTCAATGCGCATCCGGAGCGCATTCATCTCATGAAAATACGCGCGGTTATCCTCGGGGTTCTCCACCAGTGGAGCCGATGTCATCAGGCCGCGGATGCTGACATGATCCATATCCTCCGCATGACGGCAGAGCTCCACAGCTTCCTCTTCGGTAAGTCCGGTCTTGGTCTGTTCTCCGGCGATGTTGACCTCGATCAGAACCGACATGATCAGCTGCTTCTTGGCCGCTTCCTTCTGAATCTCCTGCAGGAGCTTCAGGCTGGAAACCGAGTGAATCATGCACGCCCGTCCGACCACATATTTCACTTTATTGCGCTGCAGATTGCCGATGAAGTGCCAGTTCAGAGGGTCCGTGATCTCCTCCGTCTTGGATACCAGCTCCTGCGCGTAATTTTCTCCGAAATCCTTCACACCGCAGGCCATCAGCTCACGGATCATCTCACAGGGCTTCGTCTTGCTCACCGCTACGAGCGTCACTTCCTTCGGATCTCTCCCCGCACGAAGGCAGGCCTCGTCCACTCTTTTTCTTACCTCTTTGTAGTTCTCCGATACCATAATTTCACCTCCGCAAAAGAGTCGGGGAAGACGCCGTCCGCCTTCCCCGCTGATTATCTGTCATGACTGATTCGGCTGATCCCGGAAGACAATCTCTCCCGTCTCCGCATTCATGCTGTCCACGATGGCCAGCGATTCCACCCGGATGCCCTGGGAACGGATCTTCTGGCCGCCTCGCTGGAATCCCTTCTCGATCGCGATTCCGACGCCTTCCACCGTCGCGCCCGCTTCATGAATCAGATCAATCAACCCCTCCACCGCACAGCCATTTGCCATGAAATCATCAATGATCAGAATGTGATCCTCAGGATTCAGGTATTTCTTGGAGACAATGACGTCATACACTCTCTTGTGGGTGAAGGATTCCACCTTCGTCGTATACGATTCGCCGTCCAGATTGATGCTCTGCGACTTCTTTGCAAATACCACCGGTACGTGGAATTCGCGGGCGACGATGCAGGCGATTCCGATGCCCGAGGCCTCGATCGTGAGAATCTTGTTGATCGGCCGGTCCGCGAAGAGGCGCCGGAATTCCTTCGCCATCTGTTCAAAAAGCTCCACGTCCATCTGATGATTGATGAAGCTGTCGACCTTCAGCACATCACCGGGCTTCACCGTGCCGTCTCTGCGAATCCTGTCCTCCAGTAGTTTCATGACCTATACTCCGTTTTCTGATGTCTTCCCCGCACCAAAGGGTTACATTGTTCCTGCTGGTGCATGCAGCCGGCCTGCTGGCGCCATCCGGACTGTCTTCCGGATCCGCCGCCGGGCGTTCCTTATCCAATATAGACCAACGGCACGTTGAAATCAATACGCCACCGGTTTTCCTCACTCTGCGGTCCGCACGGCCTCGCGGAGCACCTGTTCCCAGACCTGGCGGAACGGGAGATCGCGCTCTCTGGCGGCCGCGGCCACGTCCTCATACTCCGGTTTCTCCCGGTAGATTCCGCTGCCGGAGGCGCATTTGATCCGAATCGGGCCGAAAGAAGTATCCGCCACCCGGATGGACGGCTTTAAAATATATCTCCCGCATCTTCGGACCCGCATTCCGTTCGTCGATGTCTCGCGCAGCACCGCTGCGGCCATTCGTTCTTCATCCTGTCTGCGGCAGATCACCGTGAAGCAGTAGCCGCTTCGTCCCTTCTTCATCAGAAGAGGCGATACGGAGACATCCAGCGCACCCTGTTCCATGAGCTGCTCCCCGGCAAATGCCAGTGCTTCTGCGGTCATATCGTCAATGTGGCAGCAAAGCTCGGAGACCGCATCCTGATCTCCAGAAGCCGCATTCGGATCGCCGGTGGATGAACTGCCCAAAATGGCGCGCACGCAGTTCAGGCCGGGAAGTTCCTTCGTTCCGGCGCCGTACCCGCATCGATCCGGAATCATCTCCGGCATCGGGCCGAATTCATCCGCGAAAGCTCCGATCAGAGCGGCGCCCGTCGGGGTGCAGAGTTCTCCGGGGATATCTCCGCCGAAGCTCGGAATACCAGTCAAAAGGCGGGCTGTAGCCGGCGCGGGCACCGGCAGAATGCCGTGCGCACAGCGCACCTGACCGCTTCCGACCCGCACCGGAGAGACCAGGATCCGGTCCGGATGGAGCAGATGCAGCGCCAGGCAGACTCCCGTGATATCGGCGACCGCATCCAGTGCTCCCACCTCGTGGAAATGGATCTCCTCCACTGGCTTTCCGTGTACTGCCGCCTCCGCTTCCGCGATTCGGTGATAGACGGCTTCCGCCTGCTCGCGCACCGGATCCGGGATCGGCAGGGACTGAAGAATCTCTCGGATCGACTCCGGAGTGTGGTGCTCATGGTCACCATGATGATTCTGGTGGCCATGCGAATCCTCATGGTCACGAGGTTCCTGATGATCATGCACTTCCTGATGGTCATGGGATTCCTGATGGTCATGAGCTCTCTGACCGCCGTGGAACCCCTGCTGGCAATATGATTCCTGCAAGCCATTCGATTCCTGCTGAGCTGGGAGTCCATGCTCGCCTTGATGTTCCTGCTCGCTTAAAATCCTCTCTGCCTGGTTCTCCGAAAGATCCTCTCCGGGTTTTTCTTCCTGGCCGTGTATCCGCACATCCATATGCGTCGCCGCGATCCCGCTCATCGTCACCGGTCTCGGCTGCACCGACACCCCGGGAATCAACCGGTTCATCATGTCCAGATATTTCCGGCGCTCTTCCTCTGTCATCAGCTCATACAGCGCTGCCATCAGCATGTCGCCGGCCGCACCCATGCTGCAGTCCAGATACAGTAATCTCAATCTTCCGCACTCCTCATCTGATTGATCCGGTTCGCCAGAAAGCCGGCGCCGAACCCATTGTCAATATTCACAACACTGACGCCGCTGGCGCAGGAATTCAGCATCGAAAGAAGGGCGGATAGCCCTCCGAATGAAGCGCCGTATCCCACGCTGGTCGGAACCGCGATGACCGGGCAGTCGACCAGACCTCCGATGACGCTCGCCAGCGCTCCTTCCATTCCCGCCACTGCGATCACGACGCGCGCGCTCATGAGCGGATCCAGATTGTGCATCAGCCGGTGCAGGCCGGCCACGCCAACGTCATACAGGCGCGTCACCCGGCTGCCCAGGGTCTCTGCCGTGATAGCGGCCTCTTCGGCCACTCCGATATCGCTCGTGCCTCCCGTCGCCACGACGACGGAACCATGGTGCTCCACCTCCGCCGGATAGGCTACGGCCAGACCGGAAAGCGCATCGAAGCGAAGCGGGAAACGGGCGGACAGATAATCCGCCTTATCCGGATCAATCCTCGTGACCAGAATGTTCTTCAGATCCCGTTTCTCCATGGCGTGCAGAATGCCTTCGATCTGCTCCTTCGTCTTGGACAGGCCATAGATCACCTCCGGCACGCCCTGGCGAAGTTCCCGGTGGAAATCCACCTTGGCGTAGCCGATATCCTCATAGGGTTCTTCCTTCAGCCGGAGCAGCGCATCCTCCGGCTTCACCTTTCCCGCCTGCACATCCTGCAGAAGCGAGAGAATCTCTTCTTTCTCTGACATGTCTGTTTTCCTCCGGCTTAAGCAGCATCGGCCAGGTCCGATACGTCGAAACTGCTGATTGCCATCACTGACGCTTGCTATGATTACTGGAAGTGATGACGGACAGAGCCGATCAGCCACAGGTACTGGCTGCACCAGCTCTTCCGGCCTTTCACTGGCTTCGTCTGGTCTTCAGGTCGATGGCTGCTTCCGAAAAATCACTGCCCAGGCGCGCCAGGATTTCCTTTCGCTGCTGCAGCGCCCGTGAGATCTGCTCTTCCGGGAACTGGATCAGTGCCAGAGTGCCGCGCGCTCTTACGCGGAGATCGGAGAATCCCATCTCGGTGAGGGCATGCTCGCTCCGCTCAACCCGGCGCAGCATATCCTCCGTGATCGGTGTTCCCGATGGGATTCTCGTCGCCAGGCAGGCGTAAGCCGGTTTGTTCCAGGTGAAAAGGCCCGCTTCGCGGCTCATCTTTCTGACATCCGCCTTGGTCAGCCCGCACTCGCGAAGAGGGGAAATCACATGCATCTCTTTCAGCGCGCGCATGCCGGGACGGTCATTCATATCATCGGACGCATTGGTTCCATCGATGACCAGCGTGTATCCATCCTGCCTTGCCTGACTTAATATCGTACCAAAGATCTTCTGCTTGCAGTAATAGCAGCGATCCGGCGGATTCGCCGTGATCACCGGATCGCTCAGAACATCCGCCTCGATCACTGTCATTGGCAGTCCGCACTGGGCCGCGATCCGCTCCGCATCTTTCCGCTCAAAGGCGGGCTGGAAGGCCGCCTGCACATAATAAGCGCGCCAGTCTCTTCCGTATTTCGCTGCGGCCCACACCAGAAGGGAGGAATCCACACCGCCGGAGAACGCGAGTGCGCCGCTCGGATATGCGCCAAAGAATTGTGAAAGCTCCATTGAAAAAAGTCTCCTTCGTAAAACCAATCGCCCGCGTAGAACCAATTACCTTTGTTGAACCAATCGCATTCGTAAAAACAACCGCCTTTGGAGAACGATCTTCTTCTGCCTTTCGGCCGTCTTCTCATTATATACTAACCGTTCCCGCATCGGCAACCGCCTAAGGAAAGCGTCTCTGATCCGCATTTCTGCTTTCCCATCCGGTATTCCGGTCATAACGATAAATATGGACTGCTTTCGCATCCAGAATTCTAAGCATAACTAGAATCCGAACTGCTTCTCTATCCCAAATTATAAATATAACAAAAAATCCGAACTGCTTTCCTATCGGGAATCTCAGTTCGGATCAATCGTGCAGATGGCGGGACTTGAACCCGCACCCAAGTAATATGGACATGAACCTGAATCATGCGCGTATGCCAATTCCGCCACATCTGCATTGGGTGCTTCAGAGCACTCATTTAAAATACTCTATTCGAGGATATTTGTCAACCAGTTTTTCAAAAAAATTCTGATTCGATTTTTCGTCTCGATGGCGGCATCATTCTTGACAAAAAGTAATGATAAAAGTATGATGATGGTAATATGCGTGCACGAGCACGCGGGTGCTTTTTATTGTGCGTCTGCACAGATTCCACTGGTTTTAGCCCGCCCAGTATAAAGACCCTGATCCGCCGTCACCAGCGCGAGCGGACGCAGCAGTAGCGGGCAGAAGGAGAACATATGGCAACTGTAGAACTCCGGGAACTGAAGAAGGTCTACCCGAAATCCGACGACACCAGGAAGAAAAAGAAGAAAGAAATCGATGCACCGGCTGCCACGGACGAGAAAAAGGCCAATCTTCAGATCACGAAGGAAGGCGTTGTTGCTGTCCAGCATTTCAATCTGAGTATTGCCGACAAGGAATTCATCGTTCTGGTCGGTCCTTCGGGCTGCGGCAAGTCCACCACACTGCGGATGGTAGCCGGTCTGGAGGAGATCACTTCGGGCGAACTGTAC
>CADBOY010000056.1 GCA_902796405.1 uncultured Lachnospiraceae bacterium
GCGGGAGATTCGTGATGGCAATCAGGGTCTTTCCGACCAGCTCTTCCGGCTCGTAATAGGCGTGAATTCCGCTTAAAATCACGCGATCCGTGCCTGTTCCATCGTCCAGAACGAACTTTAAGAGCTTCTTGGACTTCGGAACAGCCTCGCAGGATTTTACCTTCACTGCCCGGAAATCGGACTTGCTGAAGGTGTCAAAATCCACGAAGTCTGCAAACAGCGGCTCGATCTTCACGCCGTTAAAATCGATCTTATCGTTCGGTGTGAAGAACCCGGTCTTGTCGGAAACAGCCTCTTCGGTGGTCTCTGATCCGCCCTCTTCCCCGGCCTTTTCGCCTTCATGTGCTTCTTTGTTTTCGCCCTTGAGGGTCTTCATTGTCGGGAAGAGGATGACATCCCGAATGGCCTGGCTGTTCGTGAGCAGCATAACCAGCCGGTCGATACCGTAGCCAATGCCGCCCGTCGGAGGCATACCGATCTCAAGAGCATTCAGGAAGTCCTCATCGGTATGATTGGCTTCTTCGTCGCCGGCCGCCGCCAGCTTATCCTGCTCCGCGAAACGTGCTCTCTGATCGATCGGATCATTCAGCTCGGAATAGGCATTGCACATCTCACGGCCATAGATATAAAGTTCAAACCGCTCCACCAGTTCCGGATGACCCGGCTTCTTCTTGGTCAGCGGCGACACCTCGATCGGATGGTCACAGACAAATGTCGGCTGAATCATCTTATCCTCGCAGAACTGCTCGAAGAACAGGTTGATGATGTCGCCCTTCTTATGGCGCTCTTCGAACTCAACCCCATGCTCTTTGGCAATCTGCTTCGCCTCTTCATCCGTCTTCACCTGAGTGAAATCCACACCGGAGTACTGTTTTACGGCATCCAGCATGGTAACGCGCGCGAAAGGACGGCTCATATCGATCACCGTGTCTCCGTACTGGATCACGGCGCTACCGCAGACCTTTTCCGCCAGATAGCGGAACATGCTCTCGGTCAGCTCCATCATACCGTTGTAATCAGTATACGCCTGATACAGTTCCATCAGCGTAAACTCAGGATTATGTCTCGTATCGATACCTTCATTGCGGAACACACGGCCGATCTCATAGACACGCTCCAGCCCGCCCACAATCAGGCGCTTGAGGTACAGTTCCAGAGAAATGCGGAGTTTGATATCCTCATTCAGAGCATTGTAATGTGTTTCAAACGGACGCGCGGCCGCACCGCCGGCATTAGCCACGAGCATCGGGGTCTCTACTTCCATGAAACCGCGGCCATCCAGGAAGTTCCGGATCTCATGAATGATCTGAGACCGCTTGATGAACACTTCCTTCGAATCGGGATTCATGATCAGATCCACATAGCGCTGCCGATACCGCATATCGGTGTTCGTCAGGCCATGAAACTTCTCCGGAAGGACCTGAAGGCTCTTGGAGAGAAGCGTCACTTCCTGCGCATGAACAGAAATCTCGCCTGTCTTCGTCTTGAAGACTTCCCCGCGGACAAAGAGGATGTCGCCGATATCGTATTTTTTGAAATCCTTGTAGGAATCTTCCCCGATAAAGTCTCTTGCGACATAGACCTGAATGTCTCCCTGAAGGTCACGAAGATTGCAGAAGGAAGCTTTCCCCATGACACGCTTGAACATCATGCGGCCGGCCACTGATACGGTCTGACCCTCGAGCTCCTCATAGTGGACCCGGATTTCCTGGCTGTGATGCGTGACATCCACCTTCGTGATCCGGAACGGATCCTTTCCCGCCGCCTGCAGAGCCTCCAGCTTCTCACGGCGCACCTTTCTCTGCTGATTCAGATCCGGCTCCTGCGCCTGCGGCTTTCCTTCTCTGCCGCCCTGCTTTGCTCTGCTGTTTTCCTTGTTCTCAGACATATTCTCCTCCGGTCTGTTGCCCCTGTTTGCGGATATCCGTTGTCCTGGCTGACAGCTCACGTTACCAGTCCGCTTACCTGGCCGCGCTGCCCGAAAGCGATTCCATTTCCTGATTCACACGCAGTAGCTGCACCATCAGTTCTGACCGCTTCCTGAAAGGAATCCGCCTGTCCGCCAATCCTCTTTCTGCTGCGGTCAGATTGCTTTCTGGATCTCGAGAATCTTGTAGGTCATCTCGCCTGCCGGCGTCTCGACCTGAACATACTCTCCGACCTTCTTGCCCAGGAGCGCCCGTCCCACGGGAGAATCATTGGAGATCTTGCCTTCGAGGCTGTTCGCCTCCTGGCCGCCGACGATGTAGAACTCCATCGTATCATGGAATTCTTCATCCTCGATCTTGACACGGTTTCCGATATTGACGGCATCCAGCGTGGCTTCTGTCTCGTCAACGACCTCTACCTTCTTCAGGATCTCCTCCAGCTGAGCGATCTCTGCTTCGTTGTCGCTCTGTGCGTCCTTGGCCGCATCGTATTCCGCGTTCTCGGAGAGATCGCCCTGCTCACGCGCTTCCTTCAGCTTTTCCGCAATCTCTTTCCTGCGTACCGTCTTCAGATACTCCAGTCTGTCTTCCCGTTCCTTCAGACCGGCTGTTGTCATCATAATCTTGTCTGCCATGTTACCGGATGCCTCCTGTATGGCCGCGTCTGCATTCGCGGTCGTAAAATTATGCAACATAAATGTGCAAGTGTTAGAGAATAGCTAAGACACGGATATACATCCGTGCCTTCTCAACATTGCGATATATTATACTATTCCGGATTTCCGGTTGTCAACCAAGAAACCGGCGGAACCGGGCGGTTTTCCTCACGATTTTCCTCGCGTTTAAGGTGCTGGCAGATGCCGATCAGCAGCGCAGGAAAATCGGTAAACGCTGTCATCCGATCAGCCTCTGAGCTGCCCGGTGCGGCTCAGCAGTTCCTGCAGATCAGCATATGTCGTCATCTCATTGCTCTCTCCGCGAAGTCTTGCTGAGTTCGGCATTCCGGCCGTGTACCAGGCAACGTGTTTGCGCATCTCCCGCATCGCGGTCCTCTCTCCCTTTTCTTCTATCAGAAGACGAGCATGTCGGAGAATCATCTGGCAGACTTCCTCGCGGTCCGGCGGAGCCGTATGATGTTTGATCTCTGAAAATATCCAGGGATTCCCCCGGGCTGCCCTGGCGATCATCACGCCGCTGCATCCGGTCTCCTCCTGCATCCGCTTTGCATCCTCCGCGCTCCGGACATCGCCATTTCCGATGACCGGAATGGATACCGCTTCGCGCACCTGCCGGATCACGCTCCAGTCCGCATGCCCGCTGTAATACTGCGAACGCGTGCGCGCATGAACGGCTACCGCCGCCGCTCCCGCTTCCTCCGCACGCTTTGCGATCTCCGGCGCGTTGATGTGCGCCTCGTCAAAACCGCTGCGTATCTTCACCGTCACTGGCCGATGCAGCTTCGCTGTCATAGTCCGGATGATGGCGCTCACCTTCTCCGGTTCACGCATCAAGGCCGACCCTTCTCCGTTGTTCACTACCTTCGGCACCGGGCAGCCCATGTTCACGTCGATCAGTTCGAAAGAATCTTCCAGACGCATTGCCATCTCCGCCATCAGATCCGGATCCGATCCGAAAAGCTGAACGGCGAGCGGCGATTCTTCCGGGACCCGCGAGATCAGAGGAGCCGTGTTCTTGTTCCCGTAATACATCGCCTTGGCACTGACCATCTCCGTGCACATTACGTCCGCTCCCTGCTCCTTGCAGAGCCTGCGGAATGCCTGATCGGTCACTCCTGCCATCGGTCCAAGAAACAGAGGATGCTCCGGGAGCATCAGATCACCAATACGCAGACCGCCTGCACTATCCCGGAGAACCCAATCAGCAGCTTCGTGCATAGCCGGACCCAGGGCTTTCCTCGTATCCGAATTGGCTTCTTCTCTCATATCTGATTGTGAGGTTTCCCTTATGGCCGCATCGGCAGCTTCCTTCATAACCGGATCTCCGTCTTCTTCAGGAAATACATCTGGTAATAGACCTCCAGCCCCCGCAGCAGCTGCTGTCTCTCTCGCTGAATCTCCCGGATTTTCAGCTCGCTCTCAATCTCATCAAACAGATAATCCGAATCATCCTTGGATATTGTGAACTGAAGATGCCCCTCTTCGTCAAACTCCAAAGTCAGCACACCGCCAACTTCTTCCACGAAAAGGACGCACATAATCTTGAGTTCCTGCTTAACCTGATCGGGAAGATGGCTGAACTCCTCGTTCAGATAGAATTTCTCTGTATAGGAATTGGCTCCGCAGAGCACTTTTCTTCCCGTCTTTGTGTCCTTATCTGCCATGAATCTCTCCCTTCTCCTTCCTGCGGCAGGGCAGCCGCATGCATCATCGCGGATGGTCCTTGCATATCATTCCGCAGAGCCAGCATGCACCTTAGTCATTCTGTCGTGTCTGCATGGCGCGCTGTTCTGCACGTACGCCTTCCCTGGATTTCAGACATATCCGTATATTCCTCGGACGCTGACCTCTCCGCCGATAATTTCCTGTGTTTTCCCGGACGAATCCCGGACGAGAAGCGCGCCTTCGGAATTGATGCCGAGTGACGTGCCGTTCCACTCGGCGCCCGGAGAGAGAATTTTCACCTCCCTGCAGCGGCTCACCAATTTATCATTATATCTGTCGCACAGGAAGGAAAGATCACCGATCTCACAGAACTTCCGGTACTCCACGGCAAAGTACTTCATCACGAGGCAGGCAAGTGCTGCCCGGGAATAATGCTTTCCGGTTTCCATATATAAGGAGGTTGCCTTGTCCTTCAGCTCTCCGTCAAAATGATCCTGCCCTACATTGAAACCAATGCCCACAATAATGCGGCTGATATAATCCTCTTCCATGCTCATCTCGGTCAGGATTCCGGTGATTTTCTTCCGGTTCAGAACAATGTCATTGGGCCACTTGATCAAGGGCTCCAGCCCCGTCAGCTCCGACACCGCCTCCCGGCATGCATACGCCGCAATTAATGTAAGCATGGATGCCTTCTCCGGACAGAATTTCGGGCGAAGCACAAAACTCATGGCGAGAGAGATTCCATGCGGAGTGGCCCAGTGCCTGCCCCGGCGTCCTTTCCCGCTGGTCTGCGCATCCGCAATCACCAGAGTGCCCTCCGGTGCTCCCTGGTCCGCAAGCCGCGCTGCCTGAATATTCGTGGAATCCGTCTCATCATAGACAACCAGTGGACTGTCCTTCCAGAGATCGCAGCGGCGGCTTCCGACCTCAGCCTCTGTCAGAACATCCGGTGCGCTCACGAGACAATAGCCACGGTTCTGCAGTGCCTCAATCTCATACCCTTCCGCCTTCAGACCATTGATGGCTTTCCAGACAGCCGTCCGTGATACTCCCAGTGTTTCACAGATCTGCTGGCCAGAGACGTACTCTCCATTCTCTCGCAGCATGGTCAGAATTTCCCGCTTCATCGCTACTCCTGTCCGGCAGTTTTTCTCCTGCCCTGGCTTCTTCTCCGGAAAAGAAATGAATCGCCGCCGAGGTTTCCCGCAGGCGGCGATTCCGGATTGTATTCTGTTTCTTTCACGAAAGATCGTTCTTATCCGAATCAGAGGCATACTGCCATCACAGCCGCTGCCCCGATGCTCAGAATGCAGAACACGATATTGAAGACACCGGCCATCTTCTGATTGCGCCGATACTCATCCCTCCGAAAATGAACCACCGCCATAAGAATGTTCATCGCTCCGGCGATCAGAAAGATCAGAGGAAACCACTTCATGGTGAACGTTCCGCGGAAGGAAAGAAGGAGCAGAACCACGCAGCCGAGGCACAGCAGAACCGCGATTGCTGTCGTAACCTGCCGAAACAGTCTTGGATTATCTCCCATCGCCGCGCCCTCTCTCCGTGTCTGGTTCTATCTTCAATCGCCGAACACCGCTCGGTAATCCGCCTGGAATTTGGCAATTCCCTGATCCGTCAGCGGATGCTTGGTCATCTGTACAATTACTTTATAAGGGACTGTCGCAATATCTGCGCCAGCAAGAGCAGCATCCTGCACATGGATCGGATTGCGGATACTGGCCGCGATGATCTCCGTTTCAATGCTGTGAATTTCAAACATCTCCGCGATATCGCTGATGATGTCCATTCCGGTCATATTGATATCATCAAGGCGTCCGATAAACGGGGATACGTATGCGGCGCCCGCACGCGCTGCGAGCAGCGCCTGATTCACAGAGAATACCAGTGTAACATTCGTCTTAATACCCTCTGAGCTCAGGACTTTCACTGCCTTGAGTCCCTCAATGGTCATCGGGATCTTGACCACCATGTTCGGATGAATCGCTGCGATCTCACGGCCCTCGCGAATCATGCCTTCCGCGTCAACCGTCGTTGCTTTTACTTCTCCGCTGATCGGCCCATCAACAATCGATGTAATCTCTTTGATGACTTCCTTGAAATCTCTTCCTTCCTTCGCAATCAGAGAAGGGTTCGTCGTCACACCGCAGATCACACCCATATCATTTGCTTCACGAATCTCATCCACATTTGCTGTGTCGATAAATAACTTCATCTTCTGTTGTCCTCCTCGCGCAGGTGCGCCAGTGTGCACTTCGTCTGTTCTGTTATGCCGTCGTCATCCCGGCAGGGAATTACCACCGGAAGCAAAATCCGGCCGGCATAAAATTCATCGTAAGTATACCCTGAACCAGTCGAAATAACAAGTATCGCGCAGGGCGCGGACATCATGCACGGGACTGTTTCCGGTACAAAATCAAACCAAGAAGAAAGCCAAACAGCATTCCGCTGATATGCGCCGCATTATTCGTCGTACTGCTGACGACACCGGAATACAGCGAGAAGAAAGCAAGGATGATGATTCCCCGTTTGTCCACTCCTCCCACACTTCCGCGGCTTCGGATGATCCAGCCGAACATGGCTCCGATGATTCCCATGATCGCCCCGGATGCCCCTGCCGATATGGCCGTATTCCCAACCGCCGCATAGTAATATGCAGTAAAGGCATTTGCCAGAATCCCGCTGACCAGGTAGATCACCGCAAATCTCACGTGACCTGCTGCTCTCTCCAGTCTCTCTCCCACCAGATAGAGCATCAGCATATTGTTCATCAGGTGAGAGATGCCAAAGTGCAGGAACATGGAAGTGAGGAGCTGCCAGTAGGCCCCGCGCTCCACAACATCTGCGGCATAGAGCGCGCCGTGCTGATACATGAATTCCCCGTCTTCACAGGATCCCATGATCTCCAATATGATATAGATCAGTACATTTGCCGCAACCAGCGCGATGGTGGCAAACGGCAGATTTCTGATTGTTCTGTCCTGCATAATCCATCCTCCGAATACATGCATTGTAGCTCAAATCCACAATGCCCGCAACGAAGGAAGAACCCTGATGCCCGGTATAAAAACAGGACTATGATTTAACGAAGGCTGGACGATGGTGCTCGCAACGAAACCTGTCCTTCTCAGACAAAGCGATACTTCGCGTTTGCGAAGGTAACAATATCTCCGGTTTTCAGTGGATACCAGACATTCGAGGTAAGGCGCCTGCCATTGATGCAGGTTCCATTCGTAGAATGGCAGTCCCGCAGATAGAAGCTTCCTCCATGTTCCTCCAGTTCCGCGTGGTGCCGGCTGACAGCCGGCAGATCGATTACGGCATCCGCACCTCCCTCCGGTTTTCCGACCGTGACAAGCCCCGACCTGAGGGGAATATCCGCGGCAAGATTTTTTTCTCCGTTCTCTCCCGACGCGCTGTCAATCGGCTGCAGCCGGTGAGCGGTCAATATGCCTGCCCCCTCCGACAGAATTTCTGTCATATCGGCTGCTTCATCCTGCTGCCAATCGGAATTCCACGGATCATTCCTCTTGCCCCGCTTCTTCTGTCCTTCCTGTTCCTGATCATCATTACACCATTCCGCTTTCCCCATAACCCGATTTCCATGCGCTTCTTTCCTCCGCTCAGCATTCCGGCGTTCGTTCCTTCCCGTTTTCCTGTCATGCGGATCACTTTTCGCTGATCCTTCTTCTTTTTCATAATCCTGCCCAGTAGTCTCGCTTTGCTGCGCCATGTCCTCTCTGACAGAGGCCTCATTTCGCTGCTGCCTCCATTCCGAGAACGCGGCCGCTGCTCCCACAAGCATCAGACAGAATGCAGCGGCTGGGATTCTCCAGTCCAGCGGCATTCCCTGCCAATATCGCCAAAGAGTCAGTGCCGCAAGACCTGCAGAGGGAATTCCCGTGATCAGAAGAGGACGAATTTCGCGAGATACCAGCAGATTTCTTCGCTTTAACCGCTTTCTCTTCCCAGTCTCCGAAAACATCTCCCGCACGGAAAGATCGGGCTCCGAACGTGGTGCCGGACGATAGACATATCCATTCTCCCCAGCTGCCATACGATGAAACGAGGAATCACTGGATGTCACGCTTTCCCACGCCGGAGCGGCGGTGTCCTTTTCCGTCTCATTCCGTTCCCCGCCATTCTCATTGCCCTGTTCCCACGGCTGATTCGGGGGCACTTTAGTGCCGGCTTTTCCAACCACCTCCATCAGGTCCTCAAACCGATAGAATTCCCGGCTGCACACGTCAAACAATTCATACGCCGCAGCGGCAGCACGCCGATCCTGATGATCTGTTTTATTCAGGCAGTATTGAATCAGCTCCTTCAGGCTGACAAAAAAGTCCCGCTTCACAGAAGGATGACAGCAGAATTTCAGATGAGCCAGATCCGGCATCAGATAGATCAGCTCTGGATCCAGCAGCAGGTGATCTACCTCGATCAGATATTCCTGCAGCTCTTCCAGGGCGCAGGCAAGTCCGTTCATCAGCATACGCAGTTCATAGTAAGACAGAGTCCGCATCTCCAGTTTTCCGGCAAGAGAACTTCCACCTGTGATGTCAAGCCGAAACGCTGACTCACCGCCGTCCGGCATCTCCTTCACGGGAAGAAGGTGCTCCAGCCGGTTTTCCTCCATCATCCGGAACGCAAAATGATCCGTTGCTTCGTCTCCTGACAGAATCATCCATGTCCGGTTCAGTTCTCTGTGATACCGTACATCCACGCTTTTCTCTCCTCTGCAGTACTATTTTTTACTCCACACTGCGGCAGCATCAGCAGCTGCACGCACTCCCCGCACCCAGATCTGCGGATGCCTCACGCGAACCCGCACATCTGCATCGAACTTTTCTCCGAACCTGGCCCTGGGGAGCCCGGCCCGAAGGGACCCATGAACGTTCTTTCTGGATACTTTCACTCTCATTCCCGATACGGGGAGATAAAAGTAGCCTCTGGATCTTCTGGCAAACGCGATTCCGTCCTGCTTCCCTCCTGCGGCACGGACAGTACTCTCTTCCATCACGGCCTCCGCTCTGGTCTGATCTGTGAGGAAAAAAGTCATCCGGGCACACATCAGAAGAACCACTAGAACGACTGACATCACCAGCGCTGCCTCAACTGTATAACTCGCACGGCAGCGCAAGAAGCGCTGCGGCAAACAGACAGGTAAGGAAGGGAACATAATCCGCGTCATGCTCTCCCTCTGCGTTCTCTGGAATGGCATACCTTATCTTCTCCGTTTTCTGCGTCTGAATGGCCGGTTTTTGCACGGCCTGTTCGGTTTTTGACGGTATAATCCACAACTTCTCCTTTTCGTTCCCCATTTTCTCTGTTCGCTTTTGCCTTTCCACGGACTGTTTTCCTGCTTTCTTCCAAAGCACCCGCACCGCCCATCCTGCAGCGAAGAACTGACCGCCTGCCAGGATGCGAAACAGAACAGCCGGCCTCAGTGCCAGACCGAGGGCGAGTACCACCATTCCGTCTCCTTCCCCTGCCGGCATGTCCGGCAGAAGGCTCAGCGCATACAGGAGAATTCCCGGCAGCATGCATAGCACCAGAAGCAAAAGTTCATCCGCTCCCGGCGACGTTCCCGGATATGCCAGCCACGACCGGGAAGCAGAGGAAACTGGCAGAATTCTGCGGATAAGCCCCGATTTCTGTGCCAGCAAAACCAGGCCGGCAGAAAACGGCTCTGCCGCGCACACCACGCCAAGCACAGTAATTTCCCGGCAGCCTGCCGCTCTATCCTTCATGTCCTGCACCGCCAGTACACCGAGTATTACCTCTACTGGAAGAATTCCAGGACTCATCGGCATCTCATTATCACTTCCCTCTTTTCCTGATGCCAATCATGACCGATTGACCAATCGCCGCATCACTCCAGGTCAGCTTTTTCTTCTTTTCCCCGATGCGAATCCTGACCGATTGACCGATCGCCGTACCAGTCCAGATCCGCTTTCCCTCTTTCCCTGATGCGAATTCTGACCGATGGATCGATCGTCTTATCTCTACAGATCAGCTCTTCTCTTTTTTTCTGATGCGAATCATGAATTCCCGGCACCTCCGCATTTGCTGCAGGGAGGCAGCCCGGTATCTGAAAGGCGGACGGAGCGAATCGTTCTTCGCAGTGCCGAACAGTTCTGGCTCACATGGTACCGGCTCCCGTAGGTTGTGATAAAAACCACACCCGGCAGCGCAGAATGCTTCGCGCAGTACTCACAGGGGTAGTATTTTGCCCCTCCGCGGCTTCTTGCTCCTCCTAGCGAGGAAGAAGAAATGCTCCGAATCTCCGGGTTCAGATAGGTACAGTTGATATCCCTGTGATAAACTCGTCCCGTCTTAGTGACAAAAACATATTCGCCGGAATCACCCTCCCGGTCACTCCGGTCACTGCTGACCTGCTTTCCGGTCCAGCACTTCCGGACAGACGACTGCTGAACAAGGATTCCCGGCAGTTTCCCCGGCAGTCCCTTGAATTTCATACGATATGAAATCTTCAGGCAGATGTCACCGGTTCTGTCCCAGCGGCTGCCGGTCAGAAGAAATCTGCCTCGCATCGGCGACGCCTTCAGGGAGCGCCGCCCCACAATCGAGACAATCCTGCCCCTCGCATAGGCCCTCCATCCGGCTTCGGTCAGCACAGAAGAGAAAGATAATCCGCCATCCGCCGGCGCCAGTACTCCTTCCGCCGCATCGATCAGATAAGCCTGCTCCGCCAGCTCCGCTGTAGTCTCATCCAGAGCATTCTGCAGCCGTACATGCAGAATCATGGCGCCGAAAAACTGCCAGAACAGATACAAGGTCAGCAGAAGCAGAGGAAGAAGCAGGGAGGCCTCCACCGTCATGCTCCCTCTCGATTTCCGGGAATTTCCGTTCGTATTCAAGTGTGTACTGCAATCTGTCATACTGTCTCTGCACATGTTCCTGCACATTCCGTTCTCAGAGGATGTGCGCGGACGCTCTTCCCGGTCTTCCTTTCCCCTGTCATCCGTCTGCGTCACTCCTGGCGCCTTTTCGGATGATTCGGGCGGCTGAGGTTCTCTGGCTGTCGCTTTCCGCCGCCGGCTGATATCCTTCCGCCCATTTTGCCTGCCGCAGCTGGAACTGGGTATTCCGGGGAGAGTCTTGTTGTTCCAATCTGCCCTGCAGTACCGGAAATGATCTTCCGGAAAGAGCATCCGCACACATCCTCCTTCCTTCTGGCTTCTTACTTCGCCATAATCTTATGGAGCGATTCTGCATTCTCTATGAACCGTCAATCTGCCGGGATTCCTGATTCGCTTTCTTCCCGTCGGATGCAGAAAAGCCGCTCATCATCCCGCCTTCAGATAAGAAAAATGGCTCCTCTTTTCCCAGATGGATCCTCTGTTTTTCCCTATCATTCCGTCCAGCGGTGCGAAAATCTCCCTGGAATGGGCCCGAATCGTCAGCGTTCCTTCTACCATACACGCAGCTGCCTGAAAGTCGCTGTCAATCTTCTGCATATTCCACTGTATGACGCTGAGGCCGCGCTGACTGAGCGCTCGGTCTGACTGAAAATACAGACAGATGCGAAGATAATCTTCGTAGGAGAGGCCGCGTTCTCCGTCATCCTTCTTCGCGCTTATATTCCATTCCGCTGCAGCATGGTCAAGATCCGTTTTCCAGTCTGCCTCGGTCTTTATCAGGACGACGGAACCGCCCGCCAGCAGCTGCCTGACATCGGAGAGCGATTCCACCGCCGCCCAGACCGACAGCAGCAGAATATTGACCGCCTCAATCAGCCATGGCTGTCCGGTCCATCCAACAGCCAGGGCAGCCGCCTCGTGCGTCCTGGCCTGCTTCGTCTCCGAGGCAAGCAGACTGGTCAGATTCAGTCCCATCCGGATCCAGAACACTCTTGCCGCGCAGGATGCCAGATTGGACCTGTCAGATGCCTTTCCGGCAATCAGGTACTCGATTTCACAGGACGGAGAGTGGCCGGCACCGGACAGATAGCTGCTCATGTGACGCATCAGATACTCCCGGAACAGCACCGGATTGCCTCCGCCTCCGCTTCCGGATAGCGATACTCCTCCCGGAACTGTGCCTTCCGGTATGTGCTTTCCTTCCGGCAGTACCAATGCCAGTATCCCCTTGTCCAGGAAATTCCGGACCTGATCAATCAGCGACAGATACTTTCTTCCATTCTCCCGTTCCTTCTCCTGTCTGATCCGCTCCGCCGATGAAGCGTCCTGCGCGTCTTCTTCCCCAAGTGCGCTTTTCTCTTCCGATACGTGAGAACTCCCCGGCGAGACAGAACCTTCCGAACTTCCTCCAGCGCTGGTTTTTTCCGTTTTCTCTGACGCCGTTTCCTCTTCCTTCTTCTCGGCCGCCTGAACGGCTTCATGCACATCCTGGTAGCTGCTCAGAACATTTTTCCCGGAGATCTGTTCTTTTCCGGCATTCTGCCGCAGTGTGCCCGACGTATTCCCGCTGCCGGAAAGTCCGAGATATTCTTTCAGCTTCCCGGAGAGAATCTCCCCCGCCGAGGCCTTCATCGACTGAACTGCCATTCTGCGGAAGATCTCGCCGCCGCGCCCCGTGAGCATCGTGGTATCGGACCACTTCGCCTCATCGGTCCGAAAAGACGCCAGTGACCCATGCCGGTTTCTCCGCCCTCCCCATGCGTCAGCATACCGCATGGTCTCTTCTTCCAGAGTCTGCTTTCCTCCGCTGGTCATCCTGCTGAACAGCTCATATTCCGCCCAGAGCGGCGCATGATATCCAGCAAATATAGACTCGGCAGCGGCGGCTGTGGCTGACTCGATCTGCGCGCTGAGCACCTGCGCTCTCGCGTACTCCAGGCATACACCGGTTATGGCAAAGACTCCGGTAAGAATCAGGGCAAGGAAAACCGTCAGGCTTCCCCCCACCGTTCTCCGCTTACGTATCACTTGATCACCTTATCGGTATTCTTGCTGATTGCCTGGAATATTTTCCCGACCAGCGAATTCAGCTGCGTCCGGAATATGAGTACCAGCGCAATCAGAACAACCAGGATCAGAATCGTCTCTACCGTACCCACTCCTCTTCGGTCCTGCCAGAATGATTGCAGCCGGCTGCGGATTTTCTCCTGGACTTTGCCTGCTCTCCAGCAAAGAATGGTGCTCCGTTTTACCCGGACCGGCTCCCTCATCTTCCATACCGGAACAATACCGGTATCCGCTGCCGGTATCTTCCCCACCGCAGAATACTCATTGATCTTCGTATTCATCTGTTTTGTCATAACCATACCCTGTCTTCTCCTTCTTTTGCTGGCATCCCTGCAATGGCATTCTTGAATTAAAATGACATAAATGCAGGTGCCATGAGCATGACAAGCACCAGTCCGAGCAGCAGCATCATGGGAAGCAGCATTCGGGAAGAGATTTCCTCCCCTCGCTTTCTTGCCGACCTTAGCCTGCTGTCCAGCGCCCGGTCTGCTTCTGCCCGCATCAGAGGCAGAATGCCCTGACTGCCGCGGCGGACATTATGTCCCAGAAGAGTCCCCAGCCGCAGATAGGGCGGCAGACCGCAGCGTCTCCCGAATTCCGGATAAGCTTCCTCCTCGTACGTTCCCTGCTGCATCAGATTTCTGACATACGTCATCTCCTCATACACGATCTGATGCGGCTCTCCCTGCGTGCAGCGATACTGATACCGAACCACCATATTCTCCCAGGCTGCCCGCACAGACAGGCCCGCACTCATCAGAACCGTAAGATTCATCACCAGCTCCGGATACTCGAGCATTAGCTCTTCACTCCGCTTTTTCTCTGCCTGCCGGTTGTTCTGCACGGGAAGCAGCATGCAGGCCCCTGCCGCCGCCATGCCAAGAAGGAGCAGAAGCCAGGGCGTTGCTGCACCAGCTGCCGGATAGCGAATTGCCTTCCCGCCCGCCGCCAGCGGCAGGGAGATCATCTCCTGACTGCGGTCCGCTGCTGCCTGATTCAGTTCACCGGCGAGTATACTTTCCTCTGACTGATGCTTCGTCTTCTTCCTCGGGACCACCACAGCCCGGTACGTTCGTTCCCACTGCTCCTGCTCATATTCAAATACCGCGGTCACCACGACTGGTTTTTTCGCCGCAGTACCGCGGCTGTGACAGGTGACCGTGCCATCCGCTGCAATCTGATCCGTATCACTGCTGCTCCAGCTTACGCTGATTCCCGGTACACCGGTCCCGCTATCAAAATCCAGATCTTCACTCACCTGATTCCACGCTGCGTTACCCGCCAGCACCATCTTCTCCGCATTTCTGGCTGCGGTTTCCTTTGCTCTTGTGAGTTCCTCTGCGGTATAGAGGCGGCTGGCCAGCGACATGGGAACCTGATAGTTCTCACCGTCATACTCCGCGTCGATTTCCGTTTCAAGCGTGTCCTGTCCGACTGCCGGACGCCGGATGACTGTTCGCACCGCCGGACCCGCAGCACCTGCCAGGATCGCAAGGAGAATTCCGGCTGCCAGGCACAGGACCGCCCGTCGGACCCGCAGATCATCCTCCTGCTTCAGATTCTCTCGCCAGTTCTCACCGGGATGCAGAATCTGCTGCTGATTTCTCCGCCCTGCCGTAACGGCAGGAAGTCCCGCCTTTCTGCGGATTCTGTAATATAAGGATGCCCACGGATATGGGCTCACTTCCCGATTTTTCTCTCTGCAGAATGCCTCACGGGACTTCCTGTTCTCCCGTGGCTTCTGCCTGAAATGAACCGGCTTCAATCTCTTCCTCCTCCGTATTTCCCGCACTCCGGCTTACTCATCCACTTTCTCACAGGTTTTCCCGTCTAAAATACCCCACCCTGCTTCATGTATCCCATCCTGCTTCATGTATCCCATCCTGCTTTATGTGCGCTATCCTGTTTCATATATCCCATCCTGTTCTATCAGATTTCTATGCGAAGGATCTTCTCCCCCATGCGGATCGATGCCGCATAGACTGCCAGACAGACTGTCATGATCCCTCTTCCGGCCACCGATTCATACAGAGGATCCGTAAATCCGGAATTGCCGATCATCATGTAGAGCAGGATGGCAGCGGGCATCAGACACATGATCCGAAATTCCAGAAGCCGGGCGGCGGACATCGTGCGGATCTCCTCTTCCGTCTCTTGCCGCTGTGCCAGCAGCGCCGCAGTATCCTTCAGGATCGGCGCCAGCTGTCCGCTCGTTCTCTTCGCTGCGGAAAAGACTTCGGCAAACTGCCGGATTTCCGCGACACCGCTGCGGCGGGCCAGATTCTCCGCTGCCTCCTCCGACGTCTGGCCGACGGACAGCTTCCGGCAGATCACTTCAAATTCCCGTGTGATCTCTCCCTCTTCCCCGTATATCCGCCTCATCTCTCCGGCGGCTTCCCGCCAGGCATTCTCCACTGAATATCCGGAGCCAAGTGCCGCCGCAACAGCAAGCGCGCCATCCCGGAACTGTGAGGCCAGCCTCGCCCTGGCATGCTCACCCTCTGTCTGTCGTTTTCTGTGCGGGATATACCAGACCAGAGGAAGCAGGAGAACCATCACCAGTGCGTTGCGATAGAACAGCCCGGCCACCACCAGATCCAGTGCCATTCCCTCTGCCGCAAACAGTAAGATCTGTCTGGCTGTCAGCGGCAGATTCTGATAGTCCATCTCCCGTTCTGTCTTCGTCCGGTTCCTGTTCCGTCCGAACCTCCTGTTTGGCGCAGAGCAGCTCTGAGACTGTCCGCTGGAGTTCAGCTCCCCGGAGAAGGAGCTTTCTCTGTTTGGCCAGTGGATTTCCTGCCGGCATGAGCCTGCCCGTCTCCGCACTGCGGATAAACAGCGGCTGGCGTCTGATCTCACCTGCTTCATAACCGAGCACCTCCTCAATGCGAAGCACCTTCCTTCCGCCGCCATGCACCCTTCCCAGATGGACCAGAATCTCGACAGAAGAAGCAATCTGCTGACGAATGGCGGCAAGAGGCAGTTCTCCCGCCATCAGGACCATCGTCTCGAGCCGCGACATCAGATCTCCTGGACTATTCGCGTGGGCCGTTGACAATGAACCATCGTGGCCCGTGTTGAACGCCGACAGCATATCCAGCGCCTCCGCCCCGCGCACTTCTCCGACGATAATGCGGTCCGGCCGCATGCGCAGCGCGGTTCGAATCAGGTCCCGGATCGTAATCGCCTGCGCTCCCTCTGATCCGGCATCCCGTGTCTCAAGTCGCACCAGATTCGGGATATCCTCCAGCTGAAGCTCCAGGGAATCCTCGATCGTGATCACCCGTTCTTCCGAAGGAATATATGCCGACAGCGCATTGAGAAATGTTGTCTTTCCGGACCCCGTTCCCCCCGATATGAACAGGTTGTATCCGGCACTCACCAGAATCTCCAGGAAATGCGCAGCTTCCGGCGTAATACTGTCCCAGGAAATCAGCTGCTCCATTGTAATCGGCCGGGAAGGAAACTTTCGGATCGTAAGGATCGGACCGTCCGGCGCCGCCGGCGGAAGCACCGCGTTGACCCGGGAACCCTCTGGCAGCCGGGCATCTACGATCGGGGATGCCGTGTTCACGGTTCGGTTCACCCGGGACACGATCTGCTGAATCACATCTTCCAGACGTTCCCGGCTGCTGAAATGCTCCGGCCACTCCTCGATTCTTCCCCGCCGCTCCACAAAAATGTGCGAGCAGCCATTCACCATAATCTCCGTAATCGTCTCATCCTCCAGCAGATCCTGCAGGACATCATACCGTCTCAGTGAGTCAAACAGGCGCTTCCGCAGCATCCGGCGCTCTTCGACCGTAAGGCCGAGACGTCTTCCTTCCGTCAGCATCGTGCGGTCAATCTCCGCCAGAATCTCGTCATCCGACAAATTCCGCGCCGGATTCAGACCTGCCTGCACCAGCTGCCGCAGATACTGCTCCTTCTCTTCCCGGCTTCCATCCACACGGAGCTTGTCCCGGAATTTTTCCTCGCGGAACCCGGCCATAGAGACTGCCCTCTGTGCGTCCTCCCCCCGGCGCTCCTGTCTGGTCCTGTTCCTGATATCACCGCCCGCCATCTTACCGCCTTTCCCTCCGGTTTCTGCCGCAAAAGGATATTGATAGAACAAGCGGCACCGATTTGTGATATAATACTGATACTTTGTAAGGAGACTCCTGGCACGAGAGGAGAGAAAAATGACGAATATCGGAGTTATCGGTGTTGGCACGATTGCCTATGCCTTAGTAGAAGGATTCTGTACCGCCCTTGATGTTGATCTTGCATCACCGCTGTCAGCCGGCAATCTGCATTTCATGCTCTCTCCGCGTGGGGCCATCAAATCCGCGGCTCTCGCTGAAACCTACCCGGACCGCGTGACGGTATGCCAGACGAATCAGGAAGTCATCGACCGCTCGGACTGGGTGTTTCTGACCATTCTTCCCCGGGACGCCGACGAAATTCTCAGTCCGCTGCATTTCCGTCCGGAGCAGAAAATCCTCTCGATCATGAGTGATCATTCCATTGAGAAAGTCCGCGAGTGGACCGGGCCCACGGCAAAAACCATCCGCATGGTCCCGCTTCCGATGTCAGCGCTTCACATTGGACCGATCGCCTATACGCCGGCAGATCCGGAAATCCGCGAGATGTTCTCTCCTCTCGGTCAGCTGATCGAGCTGTCGAATCAGGAGCAGCTCTCGGTCATCTCTGCGCTGAGCGCGGTCATGTCCCCGTTCTACCGGGTGCTCTACGAGACCAGCGCCTGGGGCACATCCCAGGGACTCCCGGAGAGCGCGGCAATTGATTACATGACCTCGTTCTTCGAGGGAATCTGCGTCCGCACCCGCACAGAGCGCGATATTGAAAGCGTCAAGCTTCTCTCCGAAGAGATGACTCCCGGCGGTTTGAACGAGATGGCATACAACACCATGGAACAGGACGATGCCTTCGCAAGCTGGAGCCGCGCGCTCAGCGAGGTGATGAAGCGGCTGAAGTCCTGATTGGTATCCGTGAATCCGGGTTCTCTCTTCCCATCAGGGAGGGCTTCGGATGGCGGCCTTCCAGGTATTCCCGGATTGCCGCACCGGTTCTACCGTAGATCTCTGCCCGGTCCATGGGTACCCCGTCTTCTTCCGACGGCAGAGTCCACCTCTCACACAAGGCAGAGATCCTCGCCTCCCCTCGCCGGCGGAGCAGATTCAGGAACTGGCTTGTCCGGTTCTTCTGGTCGGAAGTATTTTCTTCAATAAGAAGAATCCAGTCCGCCTCCCTCAGAAGCGGAAAGGGATTTCTCCCTGCCCCACAGGTGACGATGATCGAATCATAACTGCCCTCCTTCGCGGCATCCCGAAAGATCTTCGCAATGCTCTCTCCATCCAGTCCCCAGATATCTTCCGGTTCACTGCACGGCCGGAGAATATCCAGTTTTCCGCAGTGATCGGCATATTCCGATAATGACAGTCTGTCTTCATCCGGATTTTTCACTCCGGCAGTCGCACTTCTATCCGTATGTACCCTCCCGTCAGTCAGCCCAGACAGCGCTTCTTCCCGGTGCTGAATGAGATCGGGGGTACTGCCTTCTCTGTGCACATCTCCGCGAAGATACAGCAGATCCGACAGACATCTTCCGGGGACACGGTCCGTCACATGGCTGCCGGATCCTCCCTGGTGCTCTTTGTCTCCCGCAGAGTCACTCCTGCTCTCCCGGCTTTCTTCCTCAAACGGAAAATCTTCCAGATCCGCCAGCAGAGTGCATCCGCTCTCCGACAGAATTCTGGCCGTGAGCCATCCGGCCCGCCCCAGCAGAGCGGAGCTTCCCGGAGAATACAGAACGATCAGCCGGCACGGATTCCGGTTCTCCGCCTGATACCCATATTTTTCATCCATACTGCACTCCCGAAGGATCTTCTCTGCACTCTGATACAGATAAATTTCCCGCAGCACGGAAGCGTTGGCTTTGGTCTCCTCTGTCAGGAGGGCAAGCTTTATCCCGCTTCGCAGCAGAAACTCCTTCTGTTCTTCTGGCATCCTGTCCCACTGCTGCCTACCGATCAGGACCTGAGGCAGCTCCGCGGCAGGAATCTCCTCATCACCCGTTTCTTCCGGCGGCAGACGGCTCCGCAGGCGTCGCACCATCTCTTCTCCGCTGCAGAATCCAAGGCATCTGCAGTCTGCCTCTTCCTTCTGACTGACGCGTTCGGCAAAGCGTCTTCCCCAGTCCGGATCCTCCGCCAGTACATATAATTCTCTCTTCATCCTCTTCTTCCCCTCTGCTGCGCGCCCGGCACCGCGCGAACACCTCCGTTTGCCGGCCGGTTCCCGCAGAATCCTGCGCGATATCCGGCAAACGGCACCCGACGCGTCTTCCGCCGGACTCTGACTGAATCTCTCCTATTGCTTTGGTTCCCTCAGCATAAAGCAGCACCGCCAAAAACTCCACGAACTTTTTGTCACCGGTTTTTGTGACTTTTCCGCATCACCCTTCCTGCGCGAAAAGCCACCACCCCACGGTACTTGAATTCCAGCCTGCTATTCTGCTATTATCTTCATACCAGAACTGCCAGAATCAATGCTTCCTGGACCAGACGGAATATCCGGAGGCAACCCTTTTTATTCTCTTCAAAATACAAATAAAAACGCAGAAAAATTCAAGATTCTCAACGGCACACAAATTAAACTGCTTGCCGCTTTTTTAATATTCTTCGATCATGTACATGAGATGTTCTACTGGCATGGTGCACCGATGTGGCTTACCATGCTGGGGAGACCAGTATTTCCCTTATTTCTCTTTATGTCAGCGGAAGCTTTCCACTACACGAGGGATCGCCGCAAGTACTTGAGACGTCTGCTCACAGGCACATGGATCATGGCCCTCCTGACAACGGTTCTCCAGCGCATGTTTCCCATGGATGATGTCATCCTCATAAACAACGCATTTTCCACCTTTTTCGTCTCTGCTCTCTGGATGAGCGCCTGTGATCTGTTCCGCAGCGGCCTCAAAGAGCGCAAGAAGAGAGATATCCTCAAAGCCATTGGCATTGCTCTCCTGCCGGTCATCTTCTGTATTCCCGTTCTGATAGCCGGGACATTGGCCGCGAGCCCCACTTATAACCAAATTGTCGTAGACATCCTGCTGTTTCTGTCCATGATACTTCCTAATATCATGATGGCGGAAGGCGGAATTGTCATGTGTCTGATTGGACTCGTCTTCTATATCTTCCGGAAGCACCGCTGGGTACAGGTTTCGTTTCTGCTGGCAATATCATTATTATTGCTGATCCGTTCCCCGCAGAATATCCAGTGGATGATGGTTTTCGCCGCCATGCCGATGCTGCTGTACAATGGACAAAGAGGAAAAGGCCTGAAGACCTTCTTCTATATCTATTACCCGGCGCATATCGCCTTCCTCTATCTGCTTGCCTACATCATGCATTAAGGGGACGTTGCAATAGTACTTTTCAGTACTACGGGCAACGCCCCTTTTTCGTTGGATGAACCATCATTTAAAAGGTAAAAAGACGACTGGCTTTGTCTTTTTTTGA
>CADBOY010000057.1 GCA_902796405.1 uncultured Lachnospiraceae bacterium
GATCTTCGTGAACATCCAGCCGGCAGGAGCGGAACCAGCTGCCCGTGCCGCTCCGAAGTAGCAGGACCAGCCATTGGAACCGCGCGAACCTGGCATAACGAGGATACTTCCCTTGATTGTTTTTCCTTTTTCCTCGTTGCCCCACTCGATGATCTCGCCGGTCTTCGGATCAATACCACCCCAGCCGGTGATGGAATGCGGGCAGACAACAGCCGTCCCTTCTGCAACGCCGGGCACCGCACCTCTTCCTCTCAGGATTATCTTCTCCATTTCGACTTCTCCTTCCACTCTCCGGATATCGCTGCTTCCATGGCACGGTCTGTATCCGTGTAGTAGACTTTTTGCTTCAGTGGAATCGATCGGACCTCAAGGGACTGCTTCAGGCTGTCGTAAACCTGGTGCGGATGATGGGACAGAAGATCCTCGGCGATCGTGCAAGGACAGGTTCCCGTGTAAATATGTCCTCCGGCCTTCTCGATCGTATCTGTGTAACCATTCCGGTCGGCCATTGCCTTGATCGGATAAACCGTCCAGACCTGGAATTCCACACCCGGAGCTGTGTGACGGCCGCGCATATAATCAGCCACGTGTTTGATCTGATTAATGTCATAATGCGGGCAGCCGAGGCTGACGAAATCAACCGGAGTGTTCCCCGAATCACATAATTCTCCGTAAGCCTCGTCGATATCCTCCGCCGTCACCTCCGTCTCACCCTGAATCTGGTGACCACCGAATGCGGCTTCCACTGTCGGGGCTTCTGGCGTGATACCAACGAGGTGGCACATCCGGCAGTTCGTTGTAATAGCCAGCGCCGTCATAAAGCTCTTGAGCTTCACAAAATTCACTGCGCCGAAGTCTCCCTCGACAACCGGAGTACACATCGTGTTCGGAAGTTTCTTCCCGATCGCCGCTCCAAGCAGTTCCCACTCGATCACAGACTCCGGTACCGTCTTCAGATGAATCAGATGCGTACCGAATCGATTCTCCCGGCAGTGATATCCCCATTTGGGTGTGCGGCCGCAGATGGCAGACCAGAATGCCGCCTCGATGCCGTCCGCGTTGCACATTGCCCCCCACACGGAATTTCCGATGATTGTTACGCCCGATTCTGTGGTGACAAAATGTTCGCCCTTTACGGGGATCCAGCCGGTCAGATATGGCGAGCAGCTGCCGGCCAGCGTGACGCCAGCTTTTCGCGCTTCTTCCAGATAATATTTGTTCTTCTCAAACAGTTCCTTCGACTGACCGAGATTCTGGTACTCATCCTTGTCGCACACGGAAACGCAGGACTGAGCATAACACTCCGGAGCGACATGGTCCCATACGATCCGTTCGTCGCGCGCGAGATTCATCCGCGAGAAGACCTCGTGGAAATCATCGGACCCGCAGACCTCCAGATAATGGTGCGCTCCGCAGAATACCGTCGCCTTAGTGACAGTACAAAGTTCGTCCGCACCGAGGACCTGCGCATAACGCACGATATTCTCCATCGCTACCTGCACCAGACGGCCGTTTTTTCCGTCCAGCATAGCCTGTTCTTTCTCTGTAAGTTTCATCTTATCACCTCAGATTCACGCCGCTTTTCCTCCGGCAGCGCACCGCACCCGGCAAAGAATCCGGGCTGTACAGATGGCCGGGCAAAGCAGCTGTCAGTGGCTGTTCGCCATTTTATGTAAAAAAAGAGGGAGGAACAGATTATGCCTGTCCCTCCACTTCATTGAGCGTTCAATGCAGCAGACAATCGGCCGGCGGCCGCCGGCCGCCACATTCCGGAATTCCCGGACACGGATGTCCGTATGCGGATCAGATATTCGAGAAGATCTTGTATCCATCCGCTGGAATCGGGTAATATCTTGCCTTGGTTCCCATCTCCATCTCTCCGTAAATGGCGATGTAATATGGGCGATAGATTTTTTCCATCGAAAGTGTCTCGATATGAAGATTTCGGCCGGTCCGCCGCCGCACGATTCGTTTTGCAAGCGCCGCTGCTGTGTTCTCCAGCCGGTGGTCCTCATAGTAGCTCCCCTGAATGGCATCCTCGGAAACCGTGACGGACTGAGTACTCAGCGGATCTTCAAGATAAGAAGCGCTGCAGGTTGTCGCATCCACGAAGATACGGATCTTCTGCTTCTCGGGAAGTGGCTTGCGTCTGAGTTTCTTTATGAACGGAGTATCCAGATATGTCAGTTCCATGACATAGACGCGGTGTTCAAGGAACATCAGCTTCAAATTGATCTTCTTGCCGCGCGCGATCAGCTTCACCGCTGGATTATGGTATCCACCGGCGTACTTCAGCGCCTCTTCCTGACTCATCTTTACTGGCAGAATATGGATCTTCATTCATTGCCTCCCAGGTGCTGGATTTTGATTTCCCTATCATTCTATCGTACCACGGGAGGCATTGTAAACTCCCCGCCGCCGGAAGCTATTCACAAATCGGCCGGTGCAACATCCTCCCGCGGAATCAGGTGGATCGCTCCCTTCGGGCAGTTTTCCGAACAAATCGTACATTCCCAGCACAGATCCGGATGATAGGTGATTTTTTTCCCTTCTTTGGTAAATGCACCGAAATTGCAGATCTTTGTACATTTCCCGCAGGCCACGCACTCATCCTCATGCCAGTCGATGTGGTAATGCGACCTCGGATAAATCCCCCGCGAACCGGCCTTTCTTGCCATATGAAGCGGGTAGCAGCAGTAGCCATCGCAGTTGCATATGGCAAAGTCCTCTCCATTCTGCATCAGACCGGCTTTGTTGAATTCACGCAGCTTCTTCTTCGTCTCCTCTGCTGTCAGCCTCTCACCATGTCCACGGTCCAGAATACTGTTCGGACCGCCATCGAAGTTTACACATACATTGATCGGCCTGCCATGAAACACCATCATCGCCTTACAGTTGCAGGCAGTCAGGTAGATACTGTCCGCGTGTCTGTCGACGATGGCATCCGCCTCTTTCAGCGTCAGGTAATGGCTATTGTGAACCCACGTGTCTACCCCTGCCATCTTCTGCTTCACGTCATGGGAATAAATTCCATAATATACCTGAAAATCCCATGCGTTGAGTTTTTCGATCGTCTCACGGGGCAGCCGGGAGTACTCATAGTACTCATACTGGGCATAGATGGGAAAGCGGGTATAGAAATCCGCGCTCTTCCACTTCATGGACCCGTCATCCTGCGGTACTTTATTGAGAATAGCGCGGTGATAGCATTCTCGGATGAAATCCGGCGCATCTCCCGAAAGGCGCTGCTCATCCGCATAGGCGGTTATCGTCTCCTCGGCCATGGTCTCGCCGTTCATGAATGCAATCAAATCCCATTCGGGCTCGCGGACCATAAGGTCGGCAACATCATAGAATTCCTCCGGAACTCCAAAGAGTTCCTTTGCCTTTCTCAGTCTGGATTCTTCCATATTGGTCCCTCTCTGCAAGTTTAACGGCGGTATCACAGCCGCAGGATCAGTCGATTCCCTGCAGAACACTGGCCAGAAGCCGGTTCTGCCTCTCCGTGAACTGCGGCTGTTCGTATTCTGCCAGTCTCTTTTCCACTTCCTTATGAGCCTTCGAGATAACGGAAGGCTTCCCGGCGCCCTCCCAGGCTTTGTAGCCGCCGATGTTGAACAGACGAGGATAATATATCTCATCGCTGTACATCTCAACCGTGTCTTCTTCCGTCAGATAGTTGCCGCGCGGGCCAACATCGGCAATTGATTCCATGTTGAGCATCTCATCGCTGAAAAGATCGCGGTTTTTCTGAGACAGAAGCTCGCCCAGAATTTCTTCGTCCAGTACGTATTTCTCATAGCTGAATGCATTCAGGCTGTCGACCTCGCCGAATACATGGAAGATGAAATCTGTACCGGCATCCATGGTCGCCTGCAGGCAGAGTGCAGATTCCGCGCCGCACTCAAAATCGAGATCCTTGGCTGCCGGAAGGGAACCGCCGCCCCGGTAAGGAAGACCGTAAAAATCACACATTGCCTTCGCATAGTGAATGATCATATCGACCTCAGGCCCCCATGAGACGGTTTCCGCTGCCCGCATGTTCGAGGTAAATGTCGTATTGCCATAGATCACCGGGCATCCAGGGTTCAGCAGCTGAGTCATGACAACTCCAGCCAGCACTTCTGCGTTGTTGACCAGTATCGTCCCTCCAACAGTGATCGGGCTGGTCATGCCCGGGGTAGAACAGCAGGCGATGACGACCGGAAGATTCCGCTTGGAATAGGCAGTAATCGCTTCAACATCATCTTCATTGTAATAGAGCGGCGATATCACATTGCCGACTCCGATACAGTAATAGCCCTCATCCGTATCGTAAAAATCTCTGGCCAGATTGATGGTATCTTCAGCGTCCTTTTTTCCGAAGCAGGACATGATTGCGGGGTGCTTTGAGTACTTGAGAGTCAAAGCTGCTTTGATCAAATCCGCATTTCCCTTTGCAAATTCCGGCACAAACATCAGCGGTGAGCTGGAGAGATTGATATACGGGCTGCTGGCGTCCAGCTTGCGGGCATTGATATAGTCCTGCACGGTAGGAGTTGTGCGGGAGCCGTTCGGCTGAAGCATCATACGGCATCCTGAAGCAGAGGTATACACCACACCGCCTTCTCCGATTTTCAGTTCTTCATACGGGGTTTTCATGGTAAAGCTTCTCTGCAGTGTGCTGCAGGCCTTCTCTACCGTCTTAGCGTCCAGATAAACACGGTAGCCGTCCGTCTTCACGCCGTGCTGTCTGAACATATTGATGATCCCGTCATGCTCAAAGTCAACACCGACATGCTCAAGAATATCAAGAGTCTTCTCGTGGATTCGCTCCACTTCTGCCTGGCTTACTTTTCTCAGCATCTGTCATCCTCCTGAGGTTTTATCCGTCTGATTCTGAAGTCCGCTTCTTATGATTCAGATCAGCAGACTTTTGATAAGTGAATCGCCACTTGATAACAGGCGGCCTCCTGTGAAACGTTTTCCTGCAAGCGCTTCTCTGGATGCCGCGATTAAAGTTTAACGATGCAGCCGATTTCGATCTTCATCCCGCCCCAGAGTTCCAGAGCGACGCCGGATCTTGCGGGAGGGCACTTTGTTCCGAAATATCTCTCATATACCGCATTCATCCGGTCGAAGTCTTCCATAGTAGAGAGAAAAACATCTGTCTTGACGACATCATCCAGAGTCGCACCGAGTTCTTCGATAATCGCTTTCAGATTGGAAAGGGCGTGTTCTGCCTCCTGCTCGATCGTTCCATGGATAATCTCTCCGGTCACAGGGTCAAGCGATATCTGGCCGGAAACGAAGGCAAATCCTCCGGCGATGGTGACTTCCGATACCGGGCCGCCGAACACCTTGATGCTCTTCGGCGTGAAACATGTCTTGTTCATAAACGATTCCCTCGATTCAATTCAGCGGTGCCATTTGAAATATTAAGAATTCCTTGTATCTTTCATATTTATATTATGTCATACAGCCGTCCAGATAATGTCTAAAAAGGTGAGATTCACCTGCATACAGGTCGGCAAATGGAAAAGAGGAGGCCGCCTCCGGCCAGCGGGCGCGGTGCATTTCCTCCTCCTTGCATTCACTGCTCATGCGGATGATGTCCATCCATCTGATGCAGGATATCCGTTGTCACTGCGCTCCTTTTTTGGCTTTATGGGAAAATCCGAAAACCTGTGTCAGATACTTGATAAAGACACCGGTCGTTATGCCGATCGCGATAAGCGGAGCGGCCCATCCCACGATCCAGTTGACCGAATGCAGCATGCCATAGCCATAGAAGATGGCAAGTCCGACATACAGTGCGCAGAGAGCACCATCAATACCGAGCCACTCCACCTTCATCTCGCTCTCGTACTTTTTGTTGAATTCGGTGGTCGTCATATCTTCCGCATCCAGAACAACTCCTTTCTCCGCAGCCTCCTTGCGGCGAAGTGCCGTAAAATCTGTGCCGAAGCGATTGCCGATCAGGAAGGCGATAAAGGAAAGAGGCAGGCCGAACATAATCGGGTCAACCGTATAACTGCCGATCACTACCGGGCAGAAATACTTGAAAGCGATCCAGGCAACTGCTCCGACGATCTCTGAGGCGATACCGGCGACATTCGTCTTCTTGCCTTCATACATCAGCGCCGCGATGACCGGAACAAA
>CADBOY010000058.1 GCA_902796405.1 uncultured Lachnospiraceae bacterium
GAATATTCTGCACATCATGTACCTGTACAATCAGCTGAAGGCGAACCCGGAGATGGATATGTATCCCCGGACGTTTATCTTCGGCGCGAAGGCAGCTGCCGGTTATGTCAACGCGAAGCTTACGATCAAGCTGATCAATTCGGTGGCCGACGTCATCAACAATGACCCAGAGATCGGAGGAAAGATCCGGATCGTCTTCATCGAGGACTACCGCGTCAGCAACGCCGAGATCATCTTCCCCGCGAGCGATGTGTCGGAGCAGATCTCCACGGCATCGAAGGAGGCGTCCGGCACCGGAAATATGAAGTTCATGCTGAACGGCGCGCTGACTCTCGGCACGATGGACGGAGCGAACGTCGAGATCGTGCAGGAGGTCGGACGGGAGAACGCGTTCATCTTCGGTATGTCCGCGCAGGAAGTCATCGATCATGAGAAGAACGGCGACTACGATCCGAAGGTGATCTTCAACACGGATCCTGACATTCATCAGGTTCTGACGCAGCTGGTCAACGGATATTACAGTCCGGACAATGAAGATCTGTTCCGGCCGCTGTATGACGCGCTCCTGGAGAAGGATCAGTACTTCATTCTCAAGGATTTCCGGTCGTATGCAGAGGCGCAGAAGAAGGTCGAGGCTGCGTACCGGAATCAGTCGGCATGGACCAGGTCCGCGATTCTGAACATCGCGCATTCCGGCAGGTTCTCCTCCGACCGCACAATTCAGGAATACGTTGACGACATCTGGCATCTGGACAAGCTGGATATGAAGAGCTGAGAAAACCGGGGATGGTTCTCTGTCACCATCAATCAGGGCCGAAAGGATCCGCCGCGTGCTGCGCACCCGGCGGAAACCTTCCGGCCCTTTTTGGAAGACGGCAGGGACGGGAAGGCGGGCCTTCCGGAGGCTGCTGCTTCCTTGCGGGGAGATCTGGTGCAGTGCATTTACGGCTGCCCCGAAGCAGAAAGCTGCCGTCTCCCCACGGAGTTATGGTATAATGTCTGCGGAACATTCTGCCGCGGGACGGCAGGAAGCGGGAGGCGCAAAATTGAGGCTTGGGGACCTGCGGCATCTGCTGAGACAGATCGCCGGATATTTCAGCCACTGGTGGCTCTATATCAAGGCGCTGGTGAAATGGTTCGGCGTTTCATATATCACGGGCATGGCATGCGGCATGCTGGGCTCGGCGTTTCATATCGGCGTGGAGAAGGCGACGGAGTTCCGGGGAGAACACCCCTGGATGCTGTTTCTGCTGCCGGTCCTGGGACTTGTCATCGTGCTGATCTACAAGGTGGCCAGGGTAGAAGGACAGGGAACCGACAAGATTCTGGAGGAGGTGCAGACCGGCAACGGACTGTCGCTTGCTCTCGTTCCGGCGATCTTCTTCTCCACCATTCTGACCCACCTGGGCGGCGGTTCTGCCGGAAGAGAGGGAGCCGCGCTTCAGATGGGCGGTGCCATCGGCTATCACACCGGCCGGATTCTGCGCCTGGATGACAAAGACCTTCGCACAGCGACAATGACGGGAATGGCGGCTTTCTTCTCCGCCCTGTTCGGGACGCCGCTGGCCGCGACCGTGTTCGCCATGGGCGTGATCAGCATCGGACTGATCTATCATGCGGCATTCATACCCTGTCTGATCTCTGCACTGATTGCTTACGGCGTGTCACGCCGGTTCGGCATCGCTCCGACCCGGTTCTCGGTTGTGGCTCCGGGCCTTTCCGGCATGATGCTGCTTCGGGTTGCCGTTCTGGGCATTCTCTGCGCCCTGGTTTCCGCCCTGTTCTGCTATGTCCTCCATGGATTTGAACACAGGATGGCGCGGGTCTTCCGGAATCCCTGGATTCGCGTCGTGGCCGGAGGCATCGGGGTTGTCGGCCTTACGATTCTGGTCGGGAGCGGAGATTACAACGGCGCGGGAATGGATGTGATCACGCGGGCCGTGGAGCAGGGAGAGGCAGTGCCCTATGCTTTCCTGCTGAAGATGCTGTTCACAGCGCTTACGCTGAGCGCGGGGTTCAAGGGAGGCGAAGTGGTCCCGTCGTTTTTCATCGGAGCGGTGTTCGGCTGCGCAGCAGGGCCGCTTCTCGGCATCCCTGCCGGATTTGCGGCATCGATTGGTCTGGTCTCCGTATTCTGCGGCGCCGTCAACTGCCCTCTCGCTTCGATCTTCCTGGCTCTGGAGCTGTTCGGAAGCAGCAGTGGGCTGCTCTACTACGCCATTGCCTGCGGACTTTCCTATGTCCTTTCCGGCTACAATGGTCTGTACTCCCATCAGAGGATTCTCTACTCCAAGCTGAAAGCTCAGTATATCGATGTGTACACCAATGCACATCATGCCGGGGATGTGACACGGGCAGAAAAAGAACACCAGTGATCCGCAGGCTCCCGAACCGAAGCAGCGTGTCAGCTGCGCCGGGCATATCGTCCTGGATACTTCGCAGGCGCTCGGATCAAAGCGCGCCTCGTCATTGCCGCGCCGTGAGTGTGGGTGCATGGTCTTGCTGCAGGAGGCAGGAATTGCCGCACCGTGCAGGAGAAGCATTACCGCGCCGCAGGCGCAGGAACTTTGGCTCGATTATTGTCAGGGGGTATGTTATACTTTATCCTGATACGTATGATATCCCATGCAGGAAACAGTGAGAAGGGAGGTCCTCCATGATCGATGAGGAGAAGGTAAAGCTCATGACCGACGCTGCTATGGAGGATGCCCGTGACAAGCGCCGGAAACGCGCGGCTGTCCGGTATTATCCCGAGGATTATGTCGGCATCCAGGTGTTCAAGGGTGCCGCAGGAATGACCCTGCTCTTTCTTGCTGTGCTGGGAGTCTGGGCGATGGCAGACGCGGATGACTGGATGACCTGGAAACTTTCCGAGATCCGGGCGTATGCGGGACGGCTTATCCTGCTGTACGTGCTTCTTCTGGCCGTGACCATACTCACCCTGATCCTGGTCTACACCCTGCGTTATTACCAGTCGCGGAAGATGATGCGGCATGAGATCCGGGACCTTCGCCGGATTGAGAGAATCTATGACAGCGAAGAGCGCAGGGAGCGCAGAATCCGAACTGCCGGCCGCGGAGAGAAGCCAGTGCGGCAGAACAGAGAAAACCGGGAACACGTCCGCGGGGACCGGTGACCGGACAAGGAGGAAAGAAGAGTGGAGCGATTCCTTGAGATACAGCAGAGCATCAAGCGCTGGTACGCCAGCTATGAGGGATACGTACTTCCCGTGTTCAAATTCCTGACGATGTTTTCCGTGTTGCTCATGCTGAACTGGCATCTTGGCTACCGGCTCATCCTGATGCGCTGGGTTCTTGTGATTCTTGCCTCGCTGGTCAGCAGTCTGCTTCCCTGGAGCGGACTGACGGCCATCACTGTGTTCTGGCTCATCGGGCATCTGACGGCGCTGTCGTGGGAGGCAGCTGCCGCGCTGGGCGCCATCCTCCTGCTGGAGGCCATGCTGCACTATCTGTTCCTGCCGGGAGCATCCATCCTGATTGTTCTCGTGCCGATGGCGTTCTGCCTGCATGTGCCCTATCTGGTCCCGCTGCTCGCGGGTATCTTCGGGGGACCGCTCACCTTCATTCCTGTGTGCGAGGGAGTTCTCACGTACTATTTCCTGGCAGGAGTCACAGCGGATGCCGGCTATCTCCTTGACACCACGAGAGAGATCCCCGCTCAGTTTGCTGCTTCCATATCGGGAATCAGCGGGAACAGCGCGTTTGTTACCGCACTGATTGCGTTCGGCGCATGCACGATTATCGTCTGCGCCATTCGCCGGATGTCGTTTGATTATGCCAGGTACATTGCCGCCGGAATCGGCGCAGCCGTGATGCTGGTCGTCTATCTCGCCGCCTATCTGGCCTTTGACGCGGATGTATCACCGGCCGCAGTGCTGCTCGGCAGTCTGCTCGGATTCATCCTGGCGGAGTTCTTCACGGTATGGGGAGGAGCGCTCAATTACACGAAACCGGAGTTCCTCCAGTATGAGGACGATGAATATGTTTATTATGTCAAGGCTGTGCCGAAGATGTTGATGCAGGTCTCGGATCCGCAGATCCGGGAATTCACCCCGCGCCGGGAGAACGAAGACTGAAGCCGGACGGAGCGGATTCTGCAGAGGAGCGGAACAGATTCTTCGGATGACAGAAGCGTGAAGCGGACCTGCCACCTTCTGTGCGGC
>CADBOY010000059.1 GCA_902796405.1 uncultured Lachnospiraceae bacterium
CCGGTGCATGCCGATCGTGCATGCACCGCGTTCTGCCTCTGTGAATGAAACCGGTGCTCAGAGGCGGCGCGAGGTCTGCGAGACCGTACTTTGGATGAAAACTGAGACAAACATCAGGCGGCGGCCCGTATCCCGGGACCGCCGCCTGATGTCTGCTGACTATATGATCAGTACATGTGAATTTCCCGATTTGCTGCATCGCCGGAATACCGCCGGGTACCTCGAACATATGACAGGAAGAATGCAGAAAGAACGTGCTGGAACAAAAACGTGCAGAAGTACAGAAATCCCGCACCACCAGCGGGATTTCTGCATTATGAAAGGGAGGAAGTCGTCCTGTTTCAGACGACTATTATGAAAAAATGATAGGCCGTCAATGGTTGCGTCAGGTGCTGTGCGGCTTTTAAGTATGTCCGCACAGGTTTGTTCCTGATGGTTTGATTGTAGAGAGGAAAAATGACGAAAGACTGTGATGGCTGTGTCGAAAATGGAAAAGAAATATGAACGATCTGTGAACAGCAGCAGAACGCGTCCATGGTACTACACGCATGCGCCTGCCCCAAAGCGGCAATCTTGACACTGCCTTTGAAATTTCGTAGTATAAATGAGAAAATCTGACAGGAGGTACACGGTCATGGAACAGAAGAATCCGATCGTAACCATTACAATGCAAAACGGCGACGTGATCCGGGCGGAGCTTTACCCGGAAGTCGCTCCGAATACGGTGAACAATTTTATCAGCCTGGTGAAGAAGGGCTTCTATAACGGAGTGATCTTCCACCGCGTGATCGCCGGCTTTATGATTCAGGGCGGAGATCCCGAGGGAAGCGGAATGGGCGGCCCTGGCTACAGCATCCGCGGAGAATTCAAAGGAAATGGCTTTGATAATAATCTGAAGCACGAGCGCGGCGTCCTGTCGATGGCCCGCACGATGGATCCGGATTCTGCCGGTTCTCAGTTTTTCATCATGCACCAGGCCGCTCCGCATCTGGACGGTTCCTATGCGGCATTCGGCAAGGTCATCGAGGACATCGAGAACGTCGATAAGATCGCGATGACAAAGACGGATTACATGGACCGCCCGGATGAGCCCCAGATCATGGAGACGGTGACGGTTGAGACATTCGGCAGGGATTTCCCTGAGCCGGAGAAGGTCTGAAGGCGCCGCCATGAAGAAGACGATAGCAGTTCTGTTCGGAGGGCAGTCCTCGGAGCATGAGGTGTCCTGTGTGTCGGCGATGACGGTCATCGGGGCGCTGAATCCGGAGAAATACGATGTCATACTGATCGGAATTACGAAGCAGGGACGCTGGCTGCTTGCGGATTCTGCCGAGTCCGTAAAGGACGGCAGCTGGGAGAAGAGCCGCGTTCAGGCTGTTCTGACGCCGGATGCCTCGATCGGTGGCGTCATCCTGATCGAGGATGGCAGGGTGGAAGAGCGGAAGATTGATGTCATCGTTCCCGTCCTGCATGGACTGTACGGGGAAGATGGAACGGTACAGGGGCTGGCTGAGCTGGCAGGTATTCCCTATGTCGGCTGCGGCGTGCTCTCCTCCTCGGTCTCGATGGACAAGCTGTTCACGAAGATCGTAGCGGATTCCATTGGCATCTCGCAGGCACAGTATGTTCCGGTGATGCGGGATGACCTGGCGGATATGGAAGCGGTTGTAGCCCGCGTCGAGGCGAAGCTGAGCTACCCGGTATTCGTCAAGCCGTCCAATGCCGGATCCTCCAGAGGCGTGTCGAAGGCAAAGAACCGGGAGGGACTGGAGAAAGCGCTGCGGCTTGCCGCAGCAGAGGATGGCAAGATTCTGGTAGAAGAGACCATCGTGGGTCGTGAGCTGGAGTGCGGCGTCCTTCAGGACGGTGAGGAGCTTATGGTATCTGGTGTCGGGGAGATCCTGGCGGCAGCGGAGTTCTATGACTATGACGCGAAGTACAACAATCCGGATTCACGCACGGTTCTCTCGCCAGAACTCCCGGAGGGAAAAACAGAGGAGATCCGAAACACGGCAGCAGCGATATTCCGGGCGGTAGATGGACGCGGCCTGGCGCGCGTGGATTTCTTCCTGGAGAACGGAACCAACCGGGTGGTGTTCAATGAACTGAATACACTGCCGGGCTTTACCTCCATCAGCATGTATCCCATGCTCTTCCGGGAACAGGGTATTGCGCTCACGGAGCTTGTGGACCGGCTGATTGAGACGGCATATCACAGAGCCTGAGAGTCCGGGAGGATCACATGAGCAATCAGCGGCCAATCGGCGTATTTGATTCTGGTGTCGGCGGCCTGACCGTTGCCAGGGAAATCATGCGCCAGATGCCAGATGAAAGGATCGTTTACTTCGGAGATACGGCGCGGGTGCCTTACGGAAGCAAGTCACGGGTGACCATCATCCGTTTTGTGCGTCAGATCGTTCGCTTCCTTGAGACGAAGAAGGTCAAGGCCATTGCCATCGCCTGCAATACAGCGAGTTCTTATGCGCTGGATACCATCGAGGCGGAGGTCGATCTGCCGATCATCGGCGTGGTGAAACCCGGCGCGAGGACAGCAATCCGGACGACGGTGAACCGGCGGATCGGGGTGATCGGCACGGATGCTACGATCAATTCCGGGATGTATCCGCAGTACATTCACAGCCTGGCTCCGGACATCGAGGTGTTCGGGAAAGCCTGCCCGCTGTTCTGTCCTCTGGTGGAAGAAGGGATGCTGCATGACTTCGTGACCGAAGAGATTGCACACCGTTATCTGACAGAACTGAAGGGACGGGATATCGATACACTGATTCTCGGGTGCACGCATTATCCGCTGATCCGGTCGCTGATCGGCAAATGCATGGGGCCGGGGGTGCAGCTGGTGAATCCGGCGTACGAGACGGCGGTGAGCCTGCGGGACATGCTTCGGGAGAAGGATCTGCTGGCGGCGCCGCTTCCGGCGGGCAGTGAGCCGCATCACGAATTCTATGTGAGTGACGGGGCGGAGAAGTTTGAGAATTTTGCCAATTCGATCCTGCCCTATGACATTCGGAAGACACAGGTCGTGGACATCGAGGGATATTCGATGGAGAAGATCAATGGATAAAGACGTCATGATTACCGTGAGCGGCATGCTCTTTGTCGGCAGCGGCAAAGACGAGAAGGACTATATCGATGTCATCTCTCCCGGACAGTATTATCTGCGCGGGGGAAAGCATTATCTGGTGTACGATGAGATCGCGGAGGGCTGCGACGTTCCGATTCACAACATCCTGAAGATGAATGACGAGCAGGTCAGTCTCCGCAAGAGTGGTATCATTACCACGGAGATGCAGTTCCGCCCGGGATCCGAGACGTTTTCCCAGTACACGACCCCGTACGGAGTCCTGGATTTCACCATTCAGACGGAGAAGATTCAGATTGAAGAATCGGACCAGGTTCTGAGTGCAGACGTTCGGTACCGGCTCACAATTCACTCGCAGGTCCGGGAAAACTGCTTCATTCGGGTGAAGGTACAGCCCCGCACACCGGATGGTGGATTCCGGCTTTGATGCTGTCATAATACAAAAAAGACCGCCGGCCGGCGGTCTTTTTTGTTGGGCAGAATGGATGGCCAGCGGGGGATACGGTCAGCAGATTCCGCTGCTGATGTATCGGTACCCGTTATCTTCTGCTCATCTTTTTTTCTTCTGATTCTTGATGATCTGCTGCTGCGCCTGATTCTTTCCGCTCTTCTGAGCGCGGCGTGTCTGGCGGTTGCCGGCATTCCCGGCACTTTCTTCCTGCATGGCCTTGTACCGGTCAGACATCTTCTGGCGGAATCCCTTCTTCTCCGGTGCCTTGAGAACTCCTCCTCGGACACTCTTGATGTCAGTGATGTAGATTCCGGAGATCTCGACCTTGCATTCCGCTTTGACCGGAAGCATGTCATAGACGCCGCGGTCCGCAATCATCGTCATGATGCGGGGGCCGGCCTTGACCTTGACGACCGGCAGCTTGCTGCGCCGCATATACCAGGGCGTCTGGTCGATGACGGCCTGCGGCAGGCCGGAATTCTTCAACGGCAGCCTCTTTTTGTCGATGATCAGCACGGTGATCAGCTGCTTCATCGCGTCGAGTGTCTCGGTTGCCTTTGCCTGTTTCTTCTGAAGCCGGCGTCCTGCAAAGTAGAGGACAACCAGAACGACGGCGATGATGATCAGCACCGTCCAGATGACTCTCCAAACCATATTCTATTCCTCCCAGCGGTTTCCGTGCACAGAGAACGGATCCGCGGCGGATTTCTCTGCGCATATTCTTCATTATTCTAACATCCTGAGGAATTCATTACAAGAACAATCCGGAAAATCCTTAATCTTGATGAGAATGAGACGAAACGTTTCAAGAGGACGATTTATGTAAGCAATATGTAATGTTGTGAAATGCCTCGAAAAACGAAGGATGAGCGGTTCGGAAAAAGTCCGCTGCGCACCCTGGAGAGCGTACAGGAGATGGCGGAGCTCATCCACGATATCCACACGCGGTATCACCTGATTCACCACCGGCTTCACTTGCGCCTGGAGATCGACAATTTCGAGGCGTATGACACAGTGAGGGAAATGATTGAGAAAGGGCTGGTACATGAGATTTCCTTCATGGACCATTCTCCCGGTCAGGGACAGTACCGGAATCTCGAAATCTACCGTGACACACTGGACAAATATCATACGGATGGTTCATTCGACTTTGACGCCTTTCTGGTGCGGGAGAAGAAAAAGAAGGTGCTCTCACCGGACCAGCTGCGCGATCTGTGCGAGTTCGCTCACAGCCATGGAATTCCGACTGCCTCGCATGATGACGACACGGAGGCGAAGCTTAGGATCAACCAGGAGATCGGCGTGGACATCAGTGAGTTCCCGGTGAATCTGGACACGGCGAAGAAAGCACATGACATGGGATTTGCCACCATTGTGGGAGCTCCCAACATCCTGCGCGGACGTTCCCATTCCGGAAACATGTCTGCAGCGGAAGCCATCTGCGCCGGCTGCGCGGATATCCTTTGCTCGGACTATTATCCGCCGGCCATTCTTCACGGCATCTTCCGGATGAACAGCCAATATGGGATTCCGCTGCCGCAGATGGTGAACATGGCGACGCGCAATCCGGCGCGCGCTGTGGGTCTTGGAGCGGATTACGGCTCCATCGAGCCCGGGAAAAAGGCGGATCTTGCGATCGTCGAAGTACTTGACGGCTATCCGGTCATCACGCATGTTCTTGTGGACGGCCACACAACATCCCGGGTGGAGTACAGGAGGTAGACATGGAAATCCTTTCCATTCAGCATCTGACCAAGGACTTTTATCTGTATAATGCGGACAAGCACATTCATTCCTGCTATGACATCACGCTGGATATGCAGGAAGGCGAGTTCATCGGCATTGTCGGGCTCTCCGGTGCGGGAAAATCCACGATCTTAAAATGCATCAACCGGACTTATCTCACCACGGAAGGGCATATCTGGTATAACAGCCGGGCGTACGGGCGCATTGATATGAGCACGGCTAAGGAGCGGCAGATTCTGTATCTGAGAAAGCACGAGCTTGGGTACGTCTCGCAGTTCCTTCATGCGATGCCGCGAACCACCGCGAAGGAGCTTGTGATGAACCCGTTGCTCGAGAGCGGTCTGCCGCAGGATGAAGCGAAAGAGAAGGCAGAGGATATGCTCCGGTATTTCCGGCTGCCGAAGGAACTGTGGGAGATCTATCCGAATACCTTCTCCGGAGGCGAAAAACTGAGACTGAATCTCGCCATCACCATGGTGCAGGAGCCGCGGCTGATGCTGCTCGATGAGCCGACCGCGTCCCTCGACAACAAGACGAAGATTCTGGTCAAGGACATGCTGATGAACCTGAAGGAAAAGGGATGCAGCATGGTCGGTATCTTCCATGATCTGGAGTTCATGGACGGCCTCTGCGACAGCGTCTTCAATATTTCCGAAGGTACGCTGGTTGGATGAGAGATGACTCAGACAGGAGGAATTCCGGATGAAAGCAGATCTGCACATTCACTCACGGGTATCGGATGGCAGCAGTACGATTTCTGAGCTCGCCGAAGCCGCAGCGGCAAAGGGACTGGATGTCATCGCGGTGACCGACCACGACACCCTGTCGCACTGGAAACAGATTCCGGAGGATGCTCCGGTGCGCGTGCTCTGCGGCCTTGAGATATCCTGCTGTGATTATGAATCCGGGAAAAAGGTTCATATCCTGGGGTACCAGATTCAGAATGATGCTCTTGTGGAGAAATTCGTGCATCCGGTGCTGGAAGCCAGGCACGAGAATTCCCTGAAGCAGATCGGGATTCTGAAGAAACATGGCTATGAGATTGATGCGGCAAAGCTGCACCGCGCTGACGGAAAGTACATCTACAAGCAGCACATCATGGAGTATCTGGTGTCGACCGGACAGGCTCCGGACATGTTCGGAGAATTCTATCGCGCCGTATTCAAAAACGGCGGCATCTGTGATTTTGACATTCATTATCTGAATCCGCACGACGTCGAGCCGTATTCCATTGTCGTCGGCGTTCCGACGCGGAAAATCCGCATGCGTTTTCCGAGCGACGTGATTCAGGGGATTGAGTCCACGCGCTGGTGGACCTGGGATCATGAAACGCTGGCGCGGCGCGTGCCGGATTTCTGTGACATCGACCGGTTCCTGCAGCTGTATGCCAGACAGGAAGAACCAGAGGAGGAAATCCACGCCGCCGAATCCTGATATCAGCCAATATGCAATAAAGCCGGTATCTCAGAGACAACTGAGACCACCGGCTTTTTTTTCTTTGCCTGGAATTCGGAATCACGGCATTCATTCAATGCGCATACACATAAAATATAGCATCTCCAGGCGGTAATGACAAGATGAAAATCGAAAAAACCGGGAAAACTCATTGACAACTTGACACCGGTTTGATAATATGAAATTTGCACTATTGTGGTATGATATGCCCTTGTGCAGACATGAAGCCAAGCCAAAAAATTAGGGGTGAAACGTCTATGGAGAATTTTAGAATGCATCCGGTCAAGTCCGGTAAAGGCGTGAGAATGAGCTTCTCAAAGCAGCGGGAAGTTCTGGAAATGCCGAATCTCATAGAGATTCAGAGGAATTCCTATCACTGGTTCATTGCCGAGGGCTTGCAGGAAGTGTTCGATGATATCTTCCCGATTCAGGATTTCGGCGGTCATTATAGTCTGGAACTGGTTGACTACTCGTTCCGGAAGGACGAGGTGAAGTACTCCATAGATGAGTGCAAAGAGCGCGATGCCACATACGCCGCCCCGCTGAAAGTCCATGTTCGTCTGATCAACCGGGAGACCGGCGAGATCAATGACAAGAGCGATATTTTCATGGGAGATCTTCCTGTCATGACCGACACCGGCTCCTTTGTGATCAATGGAGCAGAGCGTGTCATCGTCAGCCAGCTGGTTCGTTCCCCGGGCATTTACTATGGCATTGCGAAGGATAAGCTTGGCAAAGAGCTTTATTCCTGCACGGTCATCCCGAACCGCGGCGCCTGGCTGGAATATGAGACAGACTCCAATGACGTTTTCTACGTCCGCGTAGACCGGACCCGGAAGGTCCCGGTGACGGTGCTGATCCGTGCGCTCGGCGTCGGAACCAATCAGGAGATCGTGAACCTGTTCGGCGATGAGCCGATGCTGGAGGCCAGCTTCGGCAAGGATACGGCGACGACCGGTGACGAAGGCCTTCTGGAACTCTACAAGAAGATCCGTCCTGGTGAACCGCTGGATGTCGGCAATGCGCGGAGCCTGCTGGAGGGGATGTTCTTTGATCCCCGGCGCTATGACCTGGCAAAGGTCGGCCGCTATAAATTCAACAAGAAGCTGCATTTCCGCAACCGTACCGTCGGTCATGTTCTCGCGGAGGATGTCGTAGCTCCGGCAACCGGCGAGGTTCTGGCTTCGGCGGGAGACAAGGTCACGAAGGAGATGGCCATTCAGTTCCAGAATGCCGCTGTCCCTTATCTGTGGCTGATCGGAGACCGCGAAACCAGAGAGAAGGATCACGCAGAGGTCAAGGTCAAGGTTCTGTCCAACCTGATGGTGGATCTGAAGACATGGGTGGACTGCGATCCTCATGAACTCGGCATCAAGGAAGATGTCTACTATCCGAAGCTGAAGGAACTGATGGAGCAGTATACAGACCGTGACGAGCTGCTCGCAGCACTGAAGAAGAATGCCCATGATCTTGTGCCGAAGCACATCACGCGGGAAGATATCTTCGCGAGCATTAACTACTGCATGCATCTGTCGGCAGGCATCGGCAATGCGGATGACATCGATCATCTGGGCAACCGCCGGATTCGTGCGGTCGGTGAGCTCCTTCAGAACCAGTACCGCATCGGCCTCTCCCGCATGGAGAGAGTGGTCCGTGAGCGGATGAATACCCAGGATCAGGACAGCGTGAGCCCGCAGTCTCTGATCAATATCAAGCCGGTGACCGCAGCAGTCAAGGAGTTCTTCGGAAGCTCCCAGCTGTCCCAGTTCATGGATCAGAACAACCCCCTGTCCGAGCTGACGCACAAGAGACGTCTGTCGGCTCTGGGCCCGGGCGGACTGTCCCGTGACCGTGCCGGGTTCGAGGTCCGCGATGTGCATTATACGCATTACGGCCGTATGTGCCCAATTGAGACACCAGAAGGCCCGAACATCGGACTGATCAACTCACTGGCCACCTACGCCCGTGTGAACGAGTATGGATTCATCGAAGCACCCTACCGCGTGGTGGACAAGAGCGATCCGGCCAATCCCCGCGTTACGAACGATGTCGTCTACATGACGGCGGACGAGGAAGACAACTATTATGTTGCCCAGGCGAACTCCCCGCTCGATGAGGAAGGACATTTCATCCGGAAGAACGTTGCAGGGCGTTTCCGCGAGGAGACTTCCGAATTCCCCCGCAGCCAGATTGATCTGATGGATGTCTCGCCGAAGATGGTTTTCTCGGTTGCCACATCAATGATTCCGTTCCTGGAGAATGACGACGCTAACCGCGCGCTGATGGGATCGAACATGCAGCGTCAGGCCGTACCGCTGATGGTTACGGATTCCGCTGTGGTAGGAACCGGTATGGAAGCCAAGGCGGCGGTAGACTCCGGCGTCTGCGTTGTGGCGAAGAATGCCGGTGTAGTCGAACGCGTCTCGGCGACGAACATCACGGTGCGCCGTGAGGACGGACAGCGGGATGAGTATCATCTGACGAAGTTCAAGCGCTCCAACCAGAGCAACTGCTATAATCAGAAGCCCATTGTGGACAAGGGACAGGAGGTTGAGGCCGGCGAAGTCCTCGCTGATGGACCTTCCACCTACAATGGCGAGATCGGCCTCGGCAAGGACCCGCTGATCGGATTTATGACCTGGGAGGGTTACAACTACGAGGATGCGGTTCTGCTGAGCGAGCGTCTGGTACAGGACGACGTATTTACCTCGATTCACATCGAAGAGTATGAGTGCGAAGCACGCGACACCAAGCTGGGACCGGAGGAGATCACCCGGGATGTTCCCGGTGTCGGCGATGATTCGCTGAAGGATCTGGACGAGAGAGGCATCATCCGCATCGGCGCGGA